>CAZEPH010000007.1:0-18413 GCA_964514075.1 uncultured bacterium
CACTTGCCCCGCGTAGGGAGCGAGAGCGTTGATCACACCGTCAACACCACCGCCGATGGAGTGCCAACCATCACCGTTCCAAGACGCGACCTTGTTCGCCATGACGCCGTCAGCCGTCGTGAAGTCGCCAGCGGCGATCAGTGAGTCGCCGCTAGAAAGAAGCGCAAGAACGCGCGCATTCATGCCGGACCCGAGCGATTTCCACGTCGAGCCATTCCACGATGCGATGTAGTTCGCTCCACCGCTGCCGGCAACCGTGAACCACCCGCCTGCGATGAGGCTGTCACCTGCAACTGCTAGCGCCTGAACGTAGTCGTTGACACCGTTCCCGAGTGGCGCCCACGTTGTGCCGTCCCATTGCGCGACGTAGTTCATTGAATTCGAGCCCGAGTGTTTGAACGCCCCACCGGCAATGAGCTTGTCGTTCCACACGGCGAGAGCATTGACAACCCCATCCAATCCTCTGGAGAGGGGATGCCAGGATCTCCCATCCCATCGCGCAATGTTGCTAGCAGAGTCAGTGCCCGCGGTGGAGAACGAACCGGCAGCGATGAGGCTCCCCTGAAATGTGGCAAGCGCGTAGATGGGGCCGTTTGTACCGGGAGTTGGAATCGGATCGGCCCCGAAGTTAGAGGACCAGCGCTGCTGCCCCGGTGAACAGTGCGGCAGCCCACCGTTGACGGTTGCGTACTCTCCAACGATCGTCACCGGCACTACGCTGCTGCTCCCGTCGAGGATGTTGACTTGTGTGAGCCTGAAGCATCCCACTGGCGTACCAACGCAGCCCTCGAAATTGAAGATAATCCGGCAGGCGTTGCCGGCAGCGCAGGACGTGTTGGTTTGATCACTGGCCCACGCAACGTGGAGGTGACCGTTCTCGTCCGCTGTGGTTATCGGTACTATCGACCCACGATTCAAATAGGTGCAGCTCGTCCCGAAACTCGTGCTCTGGAACACGCCGTTTTGCGCGAAGCAGTTGGCGTCCGTATCAAGATTGCCGATTGGATCCCAGATCAAGTCGATCTCTGCTCCCTTGAACTCTTCGACACCCTCCAACCGAACGAACAGGTTATTGGCAGAGCCTGGTGCAGTGAGATCGGTGGTCGTTTCGTTCGACGACGACCAAGTCAGGTACGCTGTAACGTTGTCGTTCGTTCCCTGTGCAGACGCGGTCAACGTCGTGATCGCACCAGCGATCAACACGAGAACGGGGAGGCTTCGTTGCAGTGTCATGATCACTCCGAACTGTTGTCAAAGTACGCCAGAATCCAAACGCTCGCAGCCCAGCGATGCTAGTATGAGCTGTGCAGATATGTCAGCGGTGAATTGAGCTAGCCAGCGTCGCTCCCCCGGTCGCATCGGCCCCTGAAGCTCTCCATGCCGACACGAGTGAAGCATCACTGTCGTAACTGGCTGTTACACAATCAACTGATCAATTCGTCCTGTTCATGGACGCAAATCGTCCGCGCCGCGGTTGATTTGCACGTGCCACTTCAGCCACAATGCGGCCATGTTCACGCGACACATCGCCACGAGTATCGCCGAGTCCCTGCGAGACACTCCCGTGGTGTTCCTCCGAGGCGCACGGCAGGTCGGAAAAACCACGCTGGCTCGCTCGCTGGCAGAGGGGCAGCGCGCGTCGTGGCCCGCCGCATTCCGCACGTTCGACGACGTTGCGACGCTCGCCGCGGCGCGTCGCGACCCGCAAGGCTTCGTCGAGTCGCTTCCGCGTCCGGTGATCATCGATGAGGTGCAGCGCGCGCCGGAGGTCTTCGTTTCGATCAAGCTGGTCGTCGATCGCAAGCGCGAACCGGGTTCGTTCTTGCTGACGGGATCGGCAAACGCATTGGTCTTGCCACGTCTGTCGGACTCGCTCGCGGGCCGCATGGCGCTGCACACGCTCCATCCGCTTTCGCAGGGCGAGATCGACGGCGCGCGCGAGTCGTTCCTCGACAACATCCTTGGAACGTCGCACCCCGCCGCGTTCGATAGCACGTACGGTCACGACGATCTCTTGCAGCGCATCGTTCGCGGAGGATTCCCGGACGCGATCGCGCGAACGGATCCTGCGCGTGCACGCGAGTGGTTTGCGTCGTACATGACGACGGTCGTCGAGCGGGACGTTCGCGACCTCGGTGGAATCGGCGACGCCCTCGGCATTCCGCACCTGATGGAACTGATCGCATCGCGAATGGGTGGGCTCGCAAACATCGCAGAGATGTCTCGCACGCTCGGCGTCGCATCGACAACGCTTCGCCGGCACCTGTCTCTGTTGCAGATCATCTTCTTGCTCGATTCACTGCCTGCGTGGTCGGCCAACGTGGGGAAGAGACTCGTGCGCGCGGGGAAGTTCTATCTGACGGACACGGGGTTGGCCGCGTCTCTCCTGCACGTCGATGCACAGCGCATCGCCGAGAATCGTCCGCTTCTCGGTCCGTTGCTCGAGTGCTTCGTGCTGCAGGAATTGCGTAGGCAGGCGTCATGGGGTCGCGCGCGTCCACGCTTCTCCCATTTCCGCACGGCGCGCGGCGAGGAGGTCGACATCGTCCTGGAAGAGGGCGCCGCGTTGGTCGGAGTCGAGGTGAAGGCAACGTCGTCGCCGGGCGACGCAGACTTCCGCGGGCTGCGCGCGTTGTCGGATGCGGCAGGCGCACGGTTTCGTCGTGGCGTTCTTCTCTACACGGGATCGCAGACGGTTCCCTTCGGAAAGAACTTGTGGGCGATTCCGGTGGGCGCACTCTGGTCGGAAGCGCAGAGTGCTGATGTCGGCTATAGTCCGGCGTCGTAACCCCGACACGTCGCGCGGGGCAGGAGGAATCGCAATGGCAACAGCAACCGCATCCACCACGACGAGCCCGCAACTCCAGATCGCCGTGTTCATCGACTTCGAGAACATCGCGCTCGGCATGCGCGACGCCAGCGCGGCCTTCGATGTGCGGCGCCTCCTGGATCGGCTGCTCGAGAAGGGCAAGGTGATAGTGAAGGTCGCGTATGCGGACTGGAACCGCTTCCGCAGCCACACGACGAGTCTGCACGAGCACGGCATCGAGCTGATCGAGATTCCGCGCCGCGAATCCACCGGCAAGAACTCCGCGGACATTCGCCTCGTCGTCGACGCGATGGATTTGAGTTGGAGCAAGGAGCACATCGACACGTTCGTCATCGTCTCCGGCGACAGCGACTTCTCTCCGCTGGTGGCGAAGTTGAAAGAGAACGGCAAGCACGTAATCGGTCTCGGCATGAAGAAGTCCACGTCGCCGTTGCTCGCCAACGCATGCGACGAGTTCATCTACTACGAAGACCTCGAACGCGGCGCGGAGCTGGCGGAAGCAGGGGAGAAGCCCGCCGGCGACAAGGAGTCCGCGTACGCTCTGCTCGCGGACACCGTGCGCGCACTGCAACGCGAGAACTTCGAGATCATCCAGGCGTCTCTGGTCAAAGACACGATGAAGCGCAAGCGCCCGGCGTTCTCCGAGAGCGCGCTCGGATACGGGAGCTTCAGCGAACTCCTCGAGGACGCGCAGGACGCCGGGATCGTGACGCTGCGCAAGGACGATCGGAGCGGAACCTACGTGGTCACAGACGTGGCCAACGAGAAGCCGCGCGCGCGGAGGCGCAGCTCGCGCCGATAGTGCGCGCGCTCATCGCATGAGCGTCAGCCGACTCGTGTGATGACGGCCTTCCGCGGTGAGCCGCACGTAGTACGTTCCGCTCGGCATCGCACGACCGCCATTGTCGTGCCCGTCCCACGTGACGTCGTGCGCGCCGCCGGATTGCTTCTCGGATGCGAGCACGCGAACGAGACGTCCGTTCGACGCGAAGATCGCAAGGTCCACCGCTCCGTCGCGCGGCAGTACGTAGTGGACGACGGTGGAGGACGGAAACGGACTCGGCGCGTTACGCAAGAGAAGAACGCCGGGCGCCGGCGCCGCCGCATCGTCCACACCCGTGAGCGTACGCTGCACGTGCGTGACGCACGTATCCGAGATATTCCCCGCGCGATCCTCCGCGACCATCTTGTACCACGAGCGGAGCGAGTCCTCCGGCAAGTCCTCGAAGTGCTGGTAGCGCGCGGTGAGCGGATCGTCATCGACACACGTCTCGACGAAGAGATTCGCAGGCGAGGGAACAAACGCCGCGCTCGACCCGCGATAGATCCGCCAGCGCTCGACGGACTCCGCAAAGCCGCGCTCATCGAACAGCGCCGCATCCCATTCGATCGCGAGGCCGTTCGTGCCGGGGAAGTGATCGCCGTGCGGCGTCTCGGTGACGGTGAACGTGCACGGCCGCTGCGGCGGGACGTTGTCGATGTGGAACTCCAAGACATCGCCACCGATCGGCTGCGCGCCGCACAACCCGGTCAAAGGAATGACGGCGTAGTCGCCGTGCACGGCGTTGGTGTCGCGTACGCGCACGGTGATCTTCACGCACTGGCGCGGCGCGAGGATGACGTTGGTGGGCGAAACCGTCACCGTCCAATCGGACGGGATGAACGCGTCGTCGTAGAGCGGCGGGCTGCCGATCCGTACCGTCATCGCGCAGGTCGTCCGGCCGTTGTTGCACAGCGTCACGATGCGCGTCGTGTCGAACACCACCGCCGGCGGGTGCGCGGCGCCGGCGGGCACGTTGTCCCCAGCCTTTGCATACAGCGCCTGCAGGTTGATCTGCGCGACGTTGTCATCGGCGCGCGCGTCTTCGGATGACTGTCCGTCGAGCGCGTTCGTCGCGACGACGCCGACGCAGTAGTGATCCACCGACGGCGGCGGATTGGGAATCGTCCACATCACGTCCGCCACGTCGGATGACCCGGAGCCGATCACCGACAATTGATCGCTGCCGATGAGCGTCCCTTGCGAGGGGAAGTTCACGCCGATGTGCGGGTCGGCATAGTAGAAGTCCACGTCTACGTTGGCCGCGTTGTCCACGCCGATGTTGCGCACGCGCGCGAAGAGGTGATTCTCGATGCCCGGCGCCGGCGCGTCGACGATGCCGTCATCGTTGTTGTCGATGTAGACCTCGGGGGTCTTCCAGAAGACGTCGCACGGTGATGGCTCGCCGCACACGTCCGACCCGCAGTCGCGCAGGCAGATATCGTTCGATCCCGCCGCCGCGCCGACGAGGAGATCCGCAAGAGCGGTCGGTGAGCCGCACCCGTGAATGTCCTTCACCTGCACGCCCGTCGCCGTTCCGTTGTATGCATCGCTGCTCGGCGTGGACGCCGACGTAAACTCGTCGCCGTCGCAAAACGGATCGCCGGAGTCTCCCTTGTTGTCTCCTTCGGCGAGGTCGTCATGATCGAGAGTGTGGTCGGGCAATGTCTGGTCGGCGCACTCGAGATCGATCGACGGGTGACACTCATTGAGATTGCCGGCCGTGTTGGTTTCGTCGAGGTGCCAGATCAAGATGCCGGGCCCTTGAATCTCGTCGTCGAATCCTTCGGCCGTGCGCCGCTCGACGAGGAAGTACTCCTGCCCGGGCGACCCTTGATCCCACATCTTGAACGCCACGGGATAGCGCGTCGCGGAGAGAATCGGCCAGTTGTTCAAGTCGTTCGTGACGACCGTCGGCGCGATCCACCCCAGCACGGACTTGGACCACACGCTCATGTGCGCCGGCCGCTCGGGCGTGTTCCAGTTGCCCGAGCCCATGAGACACCAGTAGCCGACGCCTTGGGAGAAGTCGCTTTCGCACGAGGAACCGTTCGTGGAGAGGTCGTACAGATCGGGCAGCCCGAACGCGTGACCGAACTCGTGGCAGAAGACTCCAATCGCCGTCATCGCGGGCGGGAAGTCGCACGAAAGCGCTGGCATGATCGTGAAATCGTCCACCACGATGAACCCGCCGCCGAACTTCGCGTCGTTCGTTGCATACACGCCGCCGTCGCCGTCCCACTTGGACAGCGTCGATCGCTGCGACCAGAGGTTGTCCGGCGGACCGCACTCGCCGCCGGTTTCCGGATGCACGATCGCGACGAAGTCCACGATGCCGTCGTCGTCGCCGGAGTTGGGGAGGTTGTCGGGACCGTCATTGTCATAGGCCGCGAAGTTCACGGCTGGGTCATTCGCGGCTACGACCTCGCGCACGAACGCCCCGGTGTGCGACACAGACGGATTCAGTCCGTTGACCTGTCCGGCATAGAAGGTGTCCGCGTTGCTCACCGTCACCCAATCGAAGACCGTCCCGTCGAGCGTGAGATTGCCGTACGAGATTTCGGCGTAGTATTCGGACATCGTGCCGGTCGGCCACGGGCCGTCGAAGAGCTGCTGTTGCAGGTCGTCGGCGTCAATCGGTCCGGCGCCGGTATCCGAGAACTTTCCGAGGAACACGGGGATCTTGCGCGTTCCGTTGACGACGGTGAGCGATCGTCGCTCGTCATCGTCCCGCGGCGTCAGCTCCCCCCGCTCGATGCGCAGCCTGTTCTGCCGCAGGCGTTCCGTGTGCGCGATCCACGCGTGCTGGAACTCGAACTGGTCCGGGTCGTGCTGGATCAGCTCCAACACGCGCTCGGGGAAGCGGCCGGTCGGGGGAATGACCGGTGCCGAGTACGCGCGCGCGGCTGCGAGCAAGCCGAGCACGGCGCACAGCGCCGGGAGGCGGAGACCAGGTGTTCGTGCGAACAGGAATGCCGGTGCCATGAGGGGGCCCCCTTCGAGATGTCTGGGCGCAAACGAGCGGCTGCAAGGGAGCGCTAGCGCAAAGCACCATCGAGCAAAGTACGCCAGGGTGTACTGTGTCAAGCGTCCCGGTGCACGAAACGCTCTCCGCCCGCCGCGCTGACTCCTATGATGCAGCGCCACCGCGATCACGGAGCGACACGGACGATCGAGTAGTAATCCCACGGCACGAACTTCGGAGGGCCACGTCGCCATGCACGCCACCCCGCCACTTGAGAACATGCGCCGCGCAACGGCGGAAGACATCTCCCGAATCTTCGGCGCGAAACCGTCCTGTCGATGGAGCACGAAGGGCCTGCCGACGCACGCGCTGACGTACTCGCTTGCTTCGCAGACGAACATGGAATGGGTGAGACGGCATGCGGGCATGCCCAGCGCGCCATGGGCGGGCGCGCGGGCGCGCGCGGATGCCAGAACCCCCGGCGTGCACACCTCTCTCGTTCGCGTGACCGAGGCGGGAGCGTTCCGGCGAGTCGAGTGGACCACCGGCGTCGGGGCCGCCGCTCACGCGAAAAACGCGCGCGCGGCGCTGCTGTCGCATCCGGACCACGGCGTCGTGTACCTCGATTACGCCGATCGGACCTTTCTGCACCTGGGTCCTGAACAGGTCCCCGTCATCATGCGGCCGCCGAACAAGACGGCCGCGAAGCTCAAATGGGAGATCGTTCCGGGCACGGTCGACGGTGAGGTGAAGGGACGCCCCACGCGTTTCGTTGTCGTGGAGTCGCAGGGAGCGCAACGCGTGCGATGGACTGTTCGCGTGATCGAGGATCCTGCTCTCGCACCGTACGCGCGTGCCGCGTACACGATGATGTTCGGGGACATCGCCGCGATCGCCGAGTCGGGTATTCCACTGGACGATGTTGCGGCGTTCGGGTTTCCCGTAAAGACCGAGACCACGGTGCTCTTCGCGGGCGCGTCGTGCGAGGAAGTGGTAAGCACAGGCGAGATCACCGATCCGGGGATACCACCAGTCGACGACAACGACTTCGACGTTCCCATCGATTTCGGAGACGTCACGACCGGTGCTGGACGCACGCGGGAGCGGGACGACGGTGCGAAGGCGAAGAAGTCCACGGCAGCCCGGCGTGCTGCGCCGCAACCACACGCCGCGCACACCGCACCCGCCGCGACCGCACCGCGCTTCATGATGACACGCGGCGTCAGCATCGTTGCCACGCCGGCGCCGTTCGAGACCGTCACGACGAGCGATGGAGCGGTGGTCCTCCCCCCGCCGTTCTCCGAACCCGACACAGGGCTTGCGGAGTGCATCGCTTCCACGCACCGCGTGGGTTCCGCATGGGAGATGCGCCAACTGCTGCTCGATCACATGCGCTTCGCCGTCAACGCTGCCGCGGATCGGCTCGACGACGTCCGCGCCGCGCGCGAAGCGCCGGACGATCCAGAGAACACCGACGTCACCGTGCGACTCGACTGGCTGCAAGCGATGAAGGACGAACATCTGCGTCTGCTGGATCCGAACGGGGACGGATCGAACGTTGGAGCGGGAGACGGACTCTTCTGCGTTCTGCGCGACGAACCGCCACCGGACGACATCACGCAGGGCGGCACTGGCGTTCTCGACAAACTGGCGGAAGCGCAGGCGGAAACTCTCGTAGAGACGGACGAGGACGCGCTCGACGACCTCACGCTACCTGAGGACGTCATTGCGGAAGTGGATGCGCTCCTGGCGAACGATGCCATCGCCGCGGACGATCGGTGGCAGAACCTCTCCGCCGTTGCGCGTGCGACGATCCGCGAAGCGGTTCTGACGCAACGTATCGGCATCATCGAGACGACATTCAACGGAGACTCCGGCTTGCAGAAGCTCCCGAGCGCGGACTGGGATCTCCTTCACTTGCGCTTCCAGATGGAGGACCTCGCGCTCGTCTTCTCCGACGACGAGACGATCACCGAACTCGCCATCGAGGGCGACCGCGTCGCACTGGGACTCCGCTTCGCGGGACTCTCCGCCACGTTCACGCACACCCGTGAGCCGGGCGAGGCGTTTTGGATCACGGCCGCCGGCACGCTTGCGATCATCGGTGTCGTGGCCATCACGGCGGTCGCGAGCGTGGCGGTTCTTCTGGCGGGGCTCGGAGCCGGGGCGTTCCTCGTGCTCGCCACTCTGTTCGAAGGCGTCGCGTTCGGTGTCGCGGTCTTGCTCCTGGGGATCACGATCTTTCTGATGTGGGAGCACGCGACGATCACCGCGAGCATCGGCGCGTTCGACATGCGCACGACGATGCGTCCGGCACTCCGAGACTCGTCGTCGCGCGTGATGCTCGAGTCGACGGACGTGACGCTCACGGGCGCGATCGACATCGAGTATCAGAGCCAATTACCGACAGGTCTGCACCAAGTGTTAGGATGGATCACGGCGGGGTTGATCGATCTGTTCGACGGTGCACGCGAGACCGTGCAGGACACGTTCGCTGCGCGCATCAGCGCCATCGTGCAATCGCTCCCGCACGTCTGCCTCCCCACACCGAACACGCAGCGCACGCAGAGCACGGACGTGCTGCGCTATCGCGTCGTGGGCGAGGCGGCTGCACAGTCCGACGCCGCGTTCCTCGCGCTGCAGACGCTCTCCGACCTGCACGTCGCGCCGCGCGACACTGGCGTGTACTCCACGCAAATCGATCCCAATCCTCTTCCGCGCTTGCACGAGACGATGGACGCGTTCGCGCAGACCGACGGCGATCCGTATCTCGGGTACGCGTTCTCACAGAACCTTCTGAATGCTTGGGCGCACACGGCGTGGGCGGCGAACATCCTCTCCGCCGATCTCGGCGCGGCCACGGCGGCGGCGATCCTGAACGCGTTCGGCGCGGCGGACGAACTCTGTCCCGACGCCAGCTCGTTGGACGCGCACATCTGGACGGCGAGCGCGCCACGCGTGCTCCTCACGCCGTACGCGGCGTGGTCCAATGCGCGTCGCCCCTATCTCGTCGGCGTCTTCGACGACCTGCGTCTGTGCGTGGGATGCGGTTTCCACAAACCGCGGGCTGTGCTGGAGATCAAGTTCGGACTCACCGTTCCCGCGCACGTCGGTCTCGGGACGCGACCCACGGACGCCGATCCGCTGTCGTTGTTCAGCAATTCGTTCCGCTTCGGAAACATCTGGTACCAGACATGCCCGACCGACGTGGTGCTCGCTCCGGTGGAGACGCAGTCGTTCTCGGTGAATGAGCCGTGGGCTCCAGTCGTCGCGGCGATGGACGACGCCGCACATGTCGCCTTCCTCGACGGCGTGCAAGGAACGCTGCGCAGCGCGGCCATCAAGGCGCTGGAGAAGCGCCCCGCGTCGGCGATTCCCTTTGAGGACTTCGAAAAGAGAAGCGATCGCCACGTGTACGACGGCATCACACTCGCGCAGTTTACGCCGGTGCGCACGACGCTCTACGCGGTTCTGGGCCCGGTCAACGGCTTGCGTTCCATCTTGCCGGACGCCGCAGGCAACGTGCTCATCGACGTGCGCGACTTGGGGTGCGAAGAGGCGCGCAGGCTCTGGGAGGATCTGGGGCCGGACATCTAGGAACCCAACGCGGTCGAGGGGATAGCGCGGGGTTCGCGGATCGCTACAACTCGCGCGCCGAGAACGTATCTCCCTGCGAAAAATCTCCCGTTTCGAACCCGCGTGTGAACCAGCGCACGCGTTGCGCCGATGTGCCGTGCGTAAACGCATCCGGCACAACCTCGCCCTGCGACCGCCGCTGCAGCGTGTCGTCGCCGATCGCACTGGCCGCGTTCAGCGCTTCGTCGATGTCCCCGGCTTCGAGCCATGGCTGCATGCGCTCGGAGTGATTCGCCCACAAGCCGGCGAGGAAATCCGCTTGGAGTTCGAGTCGCACGGAGAGCTGGTTGTACTCGACCTCGCCGACCCGCTCGCGCATCGCATGCACCTTGTCGCTGATGCCGAGGAGGTTCTGCACGTGGTGCCCGACCTCGTGCGCGATGACATACGCCTGCGCGAAGTCGCCGGGCGCGCCGAGGCGATCGCGCATCACCTCGTAGAACGACAGGTCGATGTAAATCTTCGAATCGCCGGGACAGTAAAACGGTCCCATCGCCGCGCCGGCCATGCCGCACGCCGATTCGACACGCTCTGTGAACAGCACGAGATGTGGCGCCGCGTACGCGCGCCCCATCTGCTGAAACTCCTGCGTCCACACGTCCTCTGTTTCCGCGAGGATCACGGAGGCGAATCGTGCGAGTTCGTCCTGCGCGGGATCGGGGGCGCGTTGCACCGGCGCTGAGGTGTCCGGCGATTGCACCTGCTGCAGCACCTCGCGTGGGTCCGCGCCGAGGAGCATCGCCACGACGACGATGATGAGGCCCGCTCCGCCGCCGAGCGCCATTCGACCGCCGGGCACGCCGCGGCGATCTTCCACGTTGGAACTCTCGCGTCTTCCTTGCCAGCGCATGTCGCCTGTCCTCCGAACCGGGGTGAATGATACACGATCCGAATCGGGTCGCCAGCGAGAGCGTTACCCGCCGTTCGCTTGCACCGCAAACTTCTCCCGCAGCTGCCACCGCCTCCAGTGCAGGTACACGACGGGGATGATCTCCAGCGTGAGGAACGCGGACGTGGCGAGCCCGCCGACCATGGGCGCAGCGATGCGCTTCATCACGTCCGCGCCCGAGCCCTGGGACCACAAGAGCGGAAGGAGTCCAATCATCATCGTGGCCACGGTCATGAGTTTCGGGCGGACGCGCTGCACGGCTCCTTCCATGACCGCGTCGAAGAGGTCGCTCTCCGAGCGCATGCGCCCTTCCGCGACCGCGCGATGGAACGCGGAATCGAGATACACGATCATCACGATGCCGGTTTCCGCGGCGAGGCCGAGGAGCGCGATGATGCCTACCCACGTTGCGGTTGAGAGGTGGTAGTGCAACGCCCACAGGAGCCAGATGCTCCCGACCAACGCGAACGGCACGGACGCCATCACGATGGCCGCTTCCGCAACGCTGTGGAAGTTGAGATACAACAGCACAAAGACCAAGAACAGCGTGACGGGAATGACAATGCGCATGCGGGCGGCAACCTGCTCGAGCAATTCATATTGGCCGGTCCACTTGAGATAGTAGCCGGGGGGAAGCGTGATTTCGCGCGCGGCTTTGGCTTTCGCCTCCTTCACGTACCCGCCGATGTCGCGTTGTCCCTGGTCGATGTCGACATACACGTAACCGGCGAGCAGTCCGCCTTCGTCGCGGATCATCGGCGGACCTTCGACGATACGAATGTCCGCGACCTGTCCGAGTGGCACGTGGGCGGAACCTTCGTCGCGGAGAGAGGGCGATGTGCTGCCGCTCGTCGCCCGCGGCAGCGCCGCATCTGCGCCGTCGCTCATCGAGCTCTGCGCACCCATCGCGCTAGCGGGCATCGGCAGCGTGATCGAGGGGCCCGCATCAGTGCGCGTGTCCATCCCGCCGGCCGGAGTGCTCGCGCCGCCCATGCCTGCGTCCGCGTACTGCACGGACGCGGGCAGCGATGACGACATCCCACCCATCGCAGGTGCCGCACCGGTCGAGGTTCTTCTGCTTCCGCGCACCGGGATCAGCACCTGCTTGAGCCGCTCGACGTCCTGCCGCAAGTCGCGCGGATACCGCACGTTGATGCTGAAGCGATTCCGTCCCTCGACCGTGATCTCGATCGGCTGCCCTCCGACGGCCGCTTCGATCACGTCCTCCACGTCCCCGACCGTGAGGCCGTAGCGTGCAATCGCTTTGCGATCCGGCACAATGTCGATGTAGAAGCCGCCCGTGCTGCGATCGCTGTACACGCTGCGCGTGCCGCGGATCGGCGTCAGGGCGTGTTCGAGTTGCATGCCGATCCGCTCGACTTCGTTGAGATCGGGGCCGAAGACCTTCACGCCGACCGGCGTACGCACGCCGGTTGAGAGCATATCGACGCGCGTCTTGATCGGCATGGTCCACGCGTTCGTCCAGCCGGGGAATTGCATCGCCGTGTTGAATTCGCCCATCAGGCCGTCCCACGAGATGCGCTTGCGATCCGGCCAGAAGACGCGAAACGGCGGCGTAAGCCAGCCCGGCATCCAGCTCGAATACCAGCGAGGTACGGCCACCATGCGCCACTCGCCCCGCGGCTTGAGCTGCACGACGGTCTCGACCATCGAGAGCGGCGCGGGATCGGTCGACGTCTCACTGCGTCCCGCCTTGCCGAACACACTCACCACCTCGGGGAACGATCGCAGAATACGATCCTGCCGTTGCAGGTACTCTTTCGCCTCCTCGATAGAGATGTTCGGAAACGTCGTGGGCATGTACAGGACGTCGCCCTCATTGAGCGGCGGCATGAATTCACTTCCGAGCTGCTGAAACATCGGGATCGCCGTGATCACAGCGACGAGCCCGATCAAGACGGTCGTCCGGGGGTTTCGCAGCGCCACATACACGAACGGCCGGTACGCGGCGATCAACGCACGAGACACGGGGTGGTCCGCCTCGTGCCGCACGCGACCGCGCACGAGGAGCGTCATGAGCGCCGGTGTGAGCGTGACCGAAAGCAGCGCGGCGAAGAACATCGCGAACGTTTTGGTGTACGCCAGCGGCTGGAACAGGCGCCCCGCCTGACCGTTCAGAGCGAAGATCGGTATGAACGCGACCACGATGATGAGCAACGAGAAGAAGATCGGCGGCCCGACCTCCTTGCATGCATCGATCACGATTTGCGTGCGATCCGCACCGGGCGGCGCCTTCTCGAGATGTTTGTGCGCGTTCTCGATGAGGACGATCGCCGCATCCACCATGGCTCCGATGGCGATCGCAATCCCGCCGAGACTCATGATGTTCGACGAGAGCCCCATCGCGTGCATCGGGATGAACGCAAGCGCGACGCCGATCGGCAAGGTCAGCACGGCAACGATCGAGCTGCGCACGTGCAAGAGAAAGAGGAGGATCACGAGGCTGACCACGATCGCCTCCTCGATCAACGTGTGACGCAGCGTCTCGATCGAGCGGTGAATGAGCGCGGAGCGGTCGTAGACAATCTGCACGCCGACACCGGGCGGAAAGCTCGCCTCGATCTCGTGGAGTTTCTCCTTCACGCGCTCGATCACGCGGAGCGCGTTCTCGTGATAGCGCACGATCACCGTGCCGCCGACGGCCTCACCGATGCCGTCCAACTCCGTCACGCCGCGCCGGATGTCGGGTCCGATCGTGACCGTCGCCACGTTGCCGATCAGGACCGGCGTTCCCGACGCGGGGTCGGTCCCGAGGGCGATGTCCTCGATCGCCCCGGTCGACTGAATGTAGCCGCGGCCGCGAATGAAATACTCGCGTCCGGCCATTTCCAGCACGCGCCCGCCCACGTCGTTGTTCGACCGGCGAATCGCGCGCGTCACGTCCTCCAGCGACAGGCGGTAGGCGTGCAGCTTCACGGGATCGACGGCGACTTGGTACTGCTTCTGGAATCCCCCGACGGACGCGACTTCCGCCACGCCGGGCACCGATGACAATGCATACCGCAGGCTGAAGTCCTGAAACGCGCGCAAGTCCGAGAGATCGTGCGCGCCGGTCGTGTCGACCAACGCATATTGAAACGCCCACCCGATCGCCGTCGCATCTGGACCGAGCGCCGGGCTCACGTCGCGCGGGAGTTTCGCGCGGATCGTGTTCATGTACTCCATGACGCGGCTGCGGGCCCAGTAGAGATCCGTGCCTTCGTCGAAGATGACGTAGATGAACGACATGCCGAACATCGAGTAGCCGCGCACGGCGGCCACTTTCGGCGCCGAGAGCAGGGAGGACACGATCGGGTAGGTTACTTGGTCTTCGACGAGGTCGGGGCTTCGGCCCATCCACTCCGTGAAGAGAATCACCTGCGGATCGGAAAGATCCGGCACCGCGTCGAGCGGGATGTGTCGCACGGCCCAGAACCCCGCGCCGCACGCAACGGCGACGGTGAGCATCACGAGGAATCTGTTCCTCGCGCAGGACTCGATCAGGCGGGCGATCATGGGCGGCCGTGCCCTTCGTGCGCGCGCGGCGCCGTCTCACCCTCGGCCGACGCACGCAGGCGGCTCTCCGAGTCGATGAGGAAGTTCGCGCTCGTGACGACACGCTGCCCGTTCGCGAGTCCGTCGAGGACTTCGATGAATCCCGCGTCCTGCACGCCGGTGCGAACGAGGCGCGGCTCGAATCGCCCACCAGGATACGCGAGGAAGACGTACGAGAACTCTCCCGTCTGGACGACCGCTTCGTGCGGGACGGCGAGGACGGAATCGCTGCGTGTGGCGACGCGCATGTCGCCGTACATCCCCGGTAGAAGGCGCATGTTCGGGTTGTCGAAGACGACGCGTATCTTGAGCGTCCGCGTGGCCATGGACACGGTGGGGTAGATGTAGTCGACGCGCCCGGTGAAGTCGCGCCCCGGTTCGGCGCTCACACGGAGTTGGACGGATTGTCCGACCCGCACGCGCGAGAGATCGCGCTCGTAGACATCGCCGAGGACCCACACGCGGGAGAGATCGGCGAGCGTGAAGAGCGGCGTGTTCGCGTCGATGAACTGCCCGTCGAGCACGTTCTTCTCGAGAACGTAGCCGTGTGCCGGAGAGGCGAGCGTGATCTCCTCGCTCGGTGTGCCCGTGCGCGCGACACGTGCGATTTCTGCGGACGGAATGCCGAGCAATTCGAGGCGGTGCCGCGCCTGCTGCGCGAGTGCGCCGTCGTGTGCGTCGGCGCTGCGTGCTGCGAGCGCGTACTCCTGCTCCGCCTGGTACATCGCGGGGCTGTACAAAGAGACGATCGGTTGCCCCTGCGCCACGCGCGCGCCGGTTTCCGTGACGTACAGCCGGCGCACCCATCCGCTGGCGCGCACCTGCACGCGCGTGAGGCGCGACTCGTCCGGCGCGACGAATCCCACGACGCGCAACTCGTCGCCGAGCACGCGGTATTCCGCCGCCGCGGTCCGCAGGCCGATCCGCTGAATGCGATCCGACGGGAGCGTCAACGGGACGAGCCCAGGGACGTGCGCGTTTTCGTGCTGTGCGACGGCGCTCGTGTCGTGCTCGGCGTGCATGTCCGCACGCGGAACCAGCGACATGCCGCAGATCGGACACTCGCCCGGCGCGTTGGACGTGTACTGCGGGTGCATCGGGCACGTGTAGGAGCCTGCGACCACGCTCTCCGCGCGCAGCGAAATGACCCCGGCGCGATCGAGGAGCAGCGTTGCGGCCGCGAGGATCAGCACGCCCAGCAGCGTCCATCGCGCAATGGCCATGATACGCGCTCCGCGAGGCGGCGCGCTCCAATCGGTTCGATTCGTGTGCATGGCAGCTACCTTTCGGTTGCGGACGATGTGGGAAGACCGAGCCGCGCAGGAGACCCGATCCATCGAAGGGCGTCGGCGAGGGCGAGTGCGTAGGCCTGACGCGCACGCGTCCATGCGACGCGATCGCGCGAGAGCGCGAGGGCGGCGTCGAACGCGCGCGTGAAGTCCGTTGCGCCGCTTGCGTAACCGGCGAGCGCGGCATCCGCCGCGCGTGTGTCGAGCGGGATCACGTCCTGTGCGTAGGCGTTCGCCGTCGTGCGCGCGCGCCGTGCTTCGGCGTGCAATGCGACGAGATCGCGCGTGGCGGCGATCTGCGCGGCGCCTCGTTCCAGGCGCGTCGCCTGCGAGAGGGCGCGCATCTCCCGTGCGGCTGCCGAGCGGGTCCGGCCCGCGAAGAGGGGAAGCGCTGCAGCAATCTCCGCGGTCCACATGTTGTCCTGAAGCGTGCCGTCGGCGAGCCGGTCACGACGCCCATACGTGAGCGACACCGAGATGTCGGGAATCACGCGCCGGCCGGCAGCCGCGGCCCGCGTATCGTATGCCGCGGCACGAGCGTCGAGCGTCCGCAGCGCCGGGGATTCGTCCGCCAGGCTGGCGCTCCAAGCAGACGCGTCGTCCGCCAGCGGCGGGTCCGGGACATCGCCGATCGTACCGATAACGGCGGAGGGATCGCGCCCGCGTACCGAGTTGAGAGCAGCCGCGGCCACGACCTCCTCCCGATCCAGCAGCGCAGTGTCCTCGATCAGTCGCGCGCGCTCGGCGCGCGCTCTCCACGCATCCTCCACCGCACCCGTCCCCGCGCTGACACGCGCTTCCGTCATGCGGACGATGCGGTCGAGGGTCGACGCACGATCCTGCAGGACGCGGCGCAGGGATCGCGCGGTCCACAGGTTCGCAAACGCCGCGTAGGCGTCGGCGAGGCGATCCGCCCGCGCCGCCGCCGTGACCGCGCGCGCTTCGAGGACGTCCTCGCGCGCCGCGCGTCGTTCGAGTCCACGCGATCCGCCGAGCGGAATCGTCTGCGACAAGCCGATCGCCTTCATCGTCATGGGGTCCATGTCGAATTGCAGCGACGTCGGGACGTTCATGGCCCCGAGCATGAGCATGGGATCGTCCCACGTGCCGGTCGCGCTGACACGGACCTCGGCGGCACGTTCCCGCTGGCGGCGCGCGAGGACATCGGGATTGGTGGCGACGACGTCGGACCACACCGCCGCAAGCGACAGCGTGTCCTCCGGCGCCGCGTGCGCGGCGGTGGGTAATGCGATGAAGAGGCTCGCTGCAAGAGCAGCGCGGCGGACGGCGAACATATCCTCGTCTCCTTGTGACGAACGCGATGCGCGCGTTTGCACAACGGCAACGAGACACGCGCGCGGAACCCGAGTGGGCGCGCGCGATCAGATCAGGAGCGTCGTCGAGAGGAGTCGGGGTGGAGGGCGGTGCGGTTGCGAACAGGAGGAATCGGAGTGGCGATGAACGACGTCGGGAGGTGCGACCCACGCGGCAACCACCGTCAGAGGCGAGAGGTCCGCCTGTGCGAGCGGCGCCGTCGCCGAGAGGACCGACGGCATTCCCCCGTCGCCCATCGCGCAGGTCCCGCAGCGAATGCCATCCGCGGACGGGGTCGGTGGCGCACACGGCATGTCCGCTGCCTCGCAGCAGCAGGCCGATCGCAGCGAGCCGCACGCCGGAGCGATCGCGCCGCCCATCGTCCACAGCGCGAGGACGAGGACGAACAATCGGCGATGCCGGTCGATCGCGACGCGCTTTCTCATACGATCATCATCGGCCACGGCGTGATCCTCCGCAAGTCCCCGCGTACCCACTCCGTTTGGAGCAGGGCCCATGTATACTGCGGTCCCACACCGGAGGATGCCTGATGCCACGCATCGATTGGAGCTATCACCGTCCCGGCTGAACGACGTGCGGCAAGACGCAGGGGTACCTTGCGTCCCGGAAGGTCGCCGTCGCCGAAGAGGTGAATGCGAAGAAGAACACGCTCGGTCCGACAGACGCGCTCGCGCTTGCGAAAACCGTGGACGACATCTACGCGATGCGCGGGAAGAAGGTCGTCCACTACCGGCTGAAGATCGACAAGCCGAGTGCGGACGACCTGCTCGCGGTGATGCTGGGTCCGACGGGCAACATGCGAGCTCCGACGGTGCGCGTCGGGAAGACGTTGCTCATCGGGTTCGATGAGGACACGTACCGGCGCGTGCTGAAATAGCGATGTCCGCCGGGCGGCGCCTACAAGGATGCCGCCCGCTCCATCGCGCGCGCGAACGCGGCACAACCCGCATCCGCGCCCGTCGCGCACTGCACGTGGAACGCCCGGCGGCCGTGCCGGCGTAGCACGAGCAGGTCCCCGAGCGCTTGCGCATCGCGCAAGACGCCGAACGTGAAGACGCTGGAGGTGGCCGCGACGGGCAACGTGCCGCGCTACT
>CAZEPH010000008.1:0-18390 GCA_964514075.1 uncultured bacterium
TAGTAGCCGAATCGCCGTTTCTCGGCGGGCGTGTAGATCTCGATGCGAGAGTCGAAGCCGTAGAGCCGCATCGCGCGTGGGCGGTACCACACGACCGGATCGAACGGCGAGAGGAGCCGCGCGGCGTGCACGGGGCGCGGCGTGCGCGACGCGCTCGCATGCACGTACGCGACGTCACGCCACCCGTCCACGCACACTTGGCGCAGTTCCCCGTCTCGCACCAACTCTGCCAGGTGAACGCGCGCGTCGCGCACGAGCATGCGAAAGTAATCCGCGATGTCGCTCACGGTCGCAACGCCGCACGCGCGTGCTGCGCGGCGAACCATCTCGCGCTGCGCGTCCGCGCGCGAGAGGCGTGCGGCGAAGTGCTCCGCGGGAATGACGCGTTCTGCGAGATCGTACACGCGCTCGTACCCGGCCGCGCGCCGCTCCGCAACCGCCAGCGTCCCGCGCGCGAACAGCGCTTCGAGCGCGATCTTCGCGTTCGACCATCCCCACCACGCCTCGCGCCTTCCGCGCGCGCGACCGTCGGGTTCGAGGGCCTCCGATGCAGCCAGAGGACCGCGATCGCGAATCTGCGCGATCAGCGCTTCCACGTACGCGCGGTGCGTGCGCAGAAACTCCGCGTAGTGTTGCGCGCGCCGCGCGTCCGGCTCCATGCGATGCGCGAGAAGCGGCCAGGCATCCACCGGGAGAATGGACGCGGCGTGCGCCCAGTGTTCGTACAGCGCACGGCGCCGGTACATCACCCGCTCGAGAAGCGCCGGATCGTACGGACCGAGCCGTGTGAACAACGCCGTGTGGTGCGCCGGCGCCAGCACGTTGACGTAGTCGATCTGCACGAGGCCCATGGCGCGCACCGTGCGCAAGACGTGCGCGGCGGTCACGCGCCCGCGCGGCCGCGCACGCGCCAGACCATGCGCGCCGAGTGCGATGCGCCGCGCGGCGAGCGGCGTCAGCCGCTCTCTCACCGCGGCGTCGGAGCGAAGAGCGCCAACACGCCCAGGACGATGAACGACGCCGCCGCAATCCACCGCATCACGCGCATGTCGATGCGGCGCGTGAGCGCTTCGCCCACCCACACCGCGGGTATGTTGGCGATCATCATGCCGAGTGTCGTGCCGCACACGACGGCAACGATGGAGTGAAAGCGCGCGGCGAGCGCGATGGTCGCGAGCTGTGTCTTGTCGCCCATCTCCACGAGAAAGAAGGCGATCAGCGTGGTGAAGAACACCCCGGTGCCGCGCAGGTGTTGTTCCTTCTCCAACTCATCGGGTTTGAGCGCCCACAGCCCAAATGCGACAAAGGACACTGCGATGGAAATACGCAACACGAGCGGGGGGATCAACCCCGCCAGCCACGCTCCGACGGACGCAGCAAAGAAGTGATTCGCCAGCGTGGCGACGAGGATGCCGAGGATGATGGGCAGCTTGCGGTGTAAGCGCGCCGCAAGGACGAAGGACAAGAGCTGCGTCTTGTCCCCCATCTCCGCGAGCGCGACAAGCGCCGTCGAAACAACGAGTGCATTGCCGCCGAGCATGGCGCGCTACACGCCAGCGTCGATGATGAAGACAGCCAGCCCGTTGTTGATCGTGAAGTTATAGGTGCCGGCTGCGCCGATGATGTAAATGGTAAAGGCGCCGTCGCCCTGGATCTCGTCCAGGAGCGCAGCCTTGCCGGTGGAGCTGAACAACGCGGCGGATTGGTCCCAGTCGAGCGTCGTCGTTTGCCCGGCAGGGAGAGCGAACGGGCCCCAGACTTTCGTGGCGTTGGCGCGCACCTCCGTGTCCGTCGTGTAGTTCGTTTGCGTCGGAGTGAACCAGGCCTCCACCATGATCGCGCTCGCGCCGTTGTTCGTGGCGCGGCCCAGAAGGGCGACGTCGGCCAGGCCTTGCAGTTGGTCCTTGTGGTCGTCGTACACGGAGCGGCCGTTCAGGTCGATGTACTTCGCCTCCACGTCGTCCGCTTGTACGTTGACGTTGTTCAACTCGAACTCGATTTGAAACTGCCCGGTCGTCAGCTTGCACCCGGATGATGCGAGTGCGAGAACGAGCGCCACTGCGAAAATCGTCTTCATGTCGTCCTCCTTACTCGCCGGAGAGTGCGTAGCTCACACCCAGGGTGGTGTACCCGAACTTCCGC
The DNA here is from genome assembly GCA_964514075.1 of uncultured bacterium. Taxonomy (GTDB): domain Bacteria; phylum Eisenbacteria; class RBG-16-71-46; order CAZEPH01; family CAZEPH01; genus CAZEPH01. The sequence goes on from CAZEPH010000008.1 coordinate 2,143, forward strand.
GACGCGTCGCCCTGACTGACCATGGCGCCCTCGGCCCGCAGGTGCACGCCGACGCCGTTCCGCATGATGTAGGTGAGGCCGAGGCCGCCCGTGTACGTCGTCTCCGTGATGTCGGGGTCGAGACCGCGCTTGAGCGTGTACGATCCGATACCGCCGTACGGATAGAACTTGAACGGACTCCCGCCCACCAAATTCGCCAGAGCAAGGTTGGCGCCGAAGCCCGTCGTCTCGAATCCCGACCGCGTGTAGGTGGTCCCGCTGAACGTGAACTTCGTGTCCTGTTGCGTCGCGGTCACGAAGTAGGGCTCCACCGTGAAGACGGAAACGAGGTGCACGGGAACGCGTGCCCCGAATGTCGAGCCGAGTTCCTCCGCGTCGTCCTGGAAGATGCCCTTGCTCAACCCGCCGAAGCCCCCGATGCCGATCCCTGCTTTCGCATACGCGGAGGTCGCACCAAGAAGCAGCGCGGCGCACACGATCCACGATCGTCTCATCACGAACGTCCCTCCTATTTTCGATAGGCGCGCGCGTGCATCGCGCGCGGAGGAGCGACGCGGATTCTGCGAGCAATCTTGACCCATGGCAACTTATTATGACGCGATCGCGTGCGCCGGTGCACGCGGCGCATCGCGTTCGTCAATTTGCCTGCGCAAGTGCGCGACGGGCAGCATCGGTCTAATGCGAGTCGCGCGCGAGTTCGCAAATCCACGGGTGGGCAACCGTCTTCGGATGTCCTGGAGGGTCACGGAATGATAGTGCGAATGACGTGGGGCGCTCTGCTGGGCGTGACGCTCTGGACGCACGCGGCGGGCGCCGCGGACACCACACTGCGCATCCCGCCGTCGGAGTCCGCGGCGAAGGCCGCACTCAACGCGTCGCCGCGACACGGCGAGATCATCGACGTCGCGCTCGCGGGGTCGGCGCCGTTGCGCGCGTGGATCACGTACCCGGAACGCGCGGACAAAGCCGGCACGGTGATCGTGATTCACGAGATTTTCGGACTCACCGATTGGATCCGCGGCGTGTGCGATCAGCTGTCCGCGGACGGATTCATCGCCATTGCGCCGGACCTGTTGAGCGGATACGGCGCCGGCGGCGGCGGCACGGACTCGTTTCCCTCGCGCGACGACGTGGTGAAAGCGGTGCGTGCGCTCACACCGGAGGTCGTGCGCGCACGCGTCTCCTCCGCGCGCGCCTATGCGACGTCCCTCCCGGCCGCGAACGGAAAACTCGCCACGCTCGGTTTCTGCTGGGGCGGGAGCCGGAGCTTCGAGCAGGCGGCCACGATGCCCGCCCCGAACGCGTGCGTCGTCTACTACGGCACCTCGCCTGACAGCGCAACGCTCGCGCGCGTGCGCGCGCCGGTGCTGGGTCTGTACGGCGCGGATGACGCGCGCGTCACGTCGACCATCCCCGCTGCGAAGAAGGCGCTCGGGCGCGGTTTCACCTCGTATGAATTCGCCAAGGCGGGCCACGGCTTCCTGCGCGCGCAAGACGAGCGCGACGGCGCTAACGCATCGGCGGCGCGAGGCGCGTGGCCGCAGACGATTGCGTTCCTGCGGAAGCACCTCGGACGCTAGGCGCGCGGATACGCCTCCCGCATCGTCGCCGCGATCTTCTCCAGCGCCGCCGCGAGCGGAGACTTCTTCCGCCACGCCAAGACGACGGTGCGATGCGGCACGGGCTTCGCAAAGGTGCGCACGCGCACGGGGGCGCGACGCGCCTCCGTGGGCACGGACAACTCCGGAAGCAGCGTCACGCCGGCTCCGCTCGCCACCATCTGCGTAAGCGTCGAGAGGCTCGTGGCGCGAAACTCCACCTCGGTTGCGCCGGCCTTGCCGCAGAACGCGAGCGCCTGATCGCGGAAGCAATGGCCGTCATCGAGCAACAGGACGCTGCGGCCGTGCAACTCGGAGAGACGGACGGGCGACGTGCGCTCGCCGAGGGCGTCGTTCGGTGGCGTCGCAAGAACGAACGCATCGCGCGCGATGACCGCGTGCTCCACGTCTCCAATCTCCGCTTCGCGCGCGAGCAGCGCCGCATCGAGAGAACCCGCATGGAGTGAGTGCACGAGCATGGACGTCTTGTCCTCCACCCACACGATGCGGAGCGCCCGATAGGCCGAGCGCAGCGCGCGCGACACGGCGGGGAGAAGGTACGGCGAGATTGTGGGGATCACGCCGAGGCGCAGCGTCCCGGTGAGCGGATCGCTCGCATGCCGCGCGCTGTCGGCGAGATCGTCCGCGTCGCGCAGCAGCGCGGCCGCGCGTTCGAGGACCACCCGCCCCGGCTTCGTCACCAACACGCGGCGATTGTGCCGTTCGAAGAGGCGCACGCCGAGGGCGCTCTCCATCTGCGCGATTTGCGCAGAGAGCGACGGCTGCGCAACGTGACAGCGCTCAGCGGCCTTGCGGAAGCTGAGGGTGTCCGCCACCGCAACGGCGTACTGCAACTGGCGAAGCGTGACGGGGTGCGGTGTCCATCGCATGATAGGCAGACCCTATCACATCTATCGCAACAATGTCGTGGACCCGATCACGCGCCGCACCGATAGTGTGGACATCAAGACGCGGCGGCAGGCGCCGCGCACAACGAAAAGGAGCTCGCAGCAGATGTTGACCGTTCGTGACACATTCCCCGAGTTTCGCATTCTCAGCACCGTCAGCGTGGAACCCGGGAAGGAGTTTCGTACCGTCTCGCACACGGACTACGCCGGCCAGTGGATGGTCGTGTTCTTCTGGCCGAAGGACTACACGTTCGTGTGTCCGACGGAGATCGGCGAATTCGGGCGCCGCAATGCGGACTTCGCGCGGCTGAACGCGCAGGTGCTGGGCGTGAGCATCGACAACGAGTACGTGCACCTCAACTGGCGCAAGTCGCACCCGGAGATCAAGAACCTCCCCTTCCCGATGGTCGCCGACGTGAAGCGCGAGCTCTCGAGCGCCCTCGGGATTCTGCACAAAGAAGACGGCGTGCCGCTGCGCGCGACATTCATCGTGGATCCGGACGGGATCATCCGTCACGTGAGCGTGAACGACCTCGATGTGGGGCGTAACGTGGAGGACGTCGTGCGCGTGCTCTCTGCCCTGCAGACGGGCGAACTCACGCCCTGCAACTGGACGCCGGGCGAGGCCACGCTCGCGGGCGTGTAGCGCTGTGGTAGGCGGTCGTCCGTGCGGGCCCTCTCCTTCGCCCGCGCGGACGGCGCGGCTTACCAGGGAATGCGCTTCTTGTCGCGGAACGATCCCCCGTTGGGACCGCTTTTCGGCAGCGTCGCGAGCCACACGATGGTCTCCGCACCTTGCTCGGGCGTGCGCGGCGCTTTCGATCCGCCCATGCGCGTGCGCACCCATCCGGGACACAGTGCGTTCACCTTCACGTCGCCGCGGAGTTCTTGCGAGAGCTTGTACGTGAGCGCGTTCATCGTGGCTTTGGAGATGGAGTACGCGCCGTCGCACTCGAGCCCTTCGCCGAACGATCCGCAGCCGGACGACACATTGACGATGCGCCCGTAGCCGCGGCGCTCCATTCCCGGGAGAAAGGCGCGGATCAACGCGAGCGGACCGATGTAGTGCACTTCGAGCGCTTCGCGCACGTCGTCCATGCTGACCGACCGAATGAGCCCCGAGTGATAGATGCCTGCGTTGTTCACGAGCACGTCCACGTGCACGCGCTTCTTCTTGAGAGCGGCGACGCACCGGGCGATAGACCGTGGATCGGTGACGTCGATCGTCGCGGCATCCGCGGAGAGCCCGTCGGCGCGCAACGCCCGCTCGGCAGCCGCGCCCGCTGCGCGATCGCGCGCGCCGACAATAACGTGCAACCCGCGCTCGGCGAGCGCACGGCACACGGCAAGTCCGATGCCTCTATTGCCTCCCGTCACGAAAGCGGTGCGTTGTGTCATGCGCCGCATACTACCGCTCGCGATCGCTTCGGTCTACGCGTCCATCGGGAGGGAGGCGCACTTCGATCGCGATCACCGCGCCCTGTGTGTCGCGCACGAAGTGAATCGCCTTGGGCTCGGTGATGTCCGGGTGATCGAAGTAGTCCGCTTCACCGGACGGCATCAAGGGGCGCTGCGGCCCGCCCTGGCGCTGGAGGTACAGCACGCCATCTTCCACGGTGAGCGTGCGCGGGCCGTACGTGCCGGCGTACTCCCGCAGCGTCGCCTCCGGTACGGTGCGGAACAGGGTGAGATCGAGCGGCGTGAGGATCTCCCACAGTTGATCGTCGATGGCGAAGAGCGCCGGCGGATCGAAGTTGGCGAACATCGCGATCGTCACGTCCGCATCGCGGAGCACGCGAAACTCCGCGGCGATGCCCGGCGCGCCGCCATTGTGCCCGAACGCGGCATGGGGGCCGCGCGGCGAGAGATCGATCCCGCGCGCCAACCTTGTGCGCGCGAGCGGCTGGCGCATCATATCGGGGTCCGGGGGCGTTCGCGCGATCGTGGACTTCATGTCGCGCTCGGGGAAGTCGGCGAGGGTGAACGGCGAGAGGATCTGCTTCGTCATCGCCGCGCCGAGGAGCTTGTACGCCAGCAGCGCTCTCTTGAACCGCAACAGGTCGGGACCACTTGAGAAGCCGCCGCCGGCGGGGCCGCCGCGCAACTCGCGCAGGCCGGTGTTGACGGCGAACGGTCCCGTGGGATCGAACGGCTTTTCCCCCTGTCCGCCGGCCATCGTGTAGCCGAGCGCCACGCCATCGGCGTGGCCGTGCAGATCGTAGAATCCCGTACGGGTCATGCCGGCGGGCGCGAAGATGTGCTTTTGCACGTACGAATAGTAGTCCTCGCCGCTCACCACCTCGATGATGCGCCCGAGCAGCATGAATCCCGAGTTGCTGTAGCTCCACTCCGTTCCCGGCTCGAAGAGCAGCGTTTCCTTCGCGATGATCGGCATGTGCGACGCAACGGTCGTGAGAGTTGCGCGCGCGCGCTCCCACTCGTCGCTCCACATCACGCCCATGCCGGAGGTGTGCGAGAGCAAATGGCGAATGCGCACGCGCGCACGCACGTCGGCGTTGGGAAAGTCCGGCAGCACCTCGCCCACGGTCGTTTCGTAGGTCAACTTCTTCTGTTCGATCAGTTGATGGATCGCGAGAGCCGTGAACATTTTGTCGGCGGAACCGAGGTTGAAACCGGTGTCGAGCGTGTTGGGTGTTTTCGCGTCGCGGTCGGCGAAGCCGTACGCGCCAGAGAACACCACGGAGTCGCCGCGCGCGACGAGCACGGTGCCGGAGAAGCGGCCCTCCTTCGCGGCGCCTTCAAAGAGCGCGCGCAGTGCGCCGGGCGCCTCGCGCGGGGGAATGTCAGCGGCCATTGCATTCGTGATCGTGGCGAGAAAGAGCAGAGCGACGAGTCGGCGAATCATGTGGTCACCTCGCGGAGGGAGTGGGCGATCGAAACGCGCAGTGTAGATGCCCGTCTCTCCCCTTCCGTTGCCGGCTCGCGCTCGCGATACTCCGCCGACGGAAGGAGGGCATCATGCACATTCTCATGTGGGTCGTGAGCGGATTGCTTGCCGGGTGGATCGCGCGCCTCGCGACGCGGAGCGGCCGCGCCGGGTTCATTGCAGATTTCTCGCTGGGCGCGCTGGGGAGCGTGGTGGGGACGTTGTTGCTCGATACGGTCGGCGGCGTGGCGCCGCGTACCGGCAGCGTCACGCACGTTGTGGTGTCCGTGATCGGTGCGATGGTGCTCGTCGGGCTCGACCGGATCGTGCGCCGCGTGTGGCGGCAGACGCGCGTCGCGCGCACACCCGTGTTGCACGACATCGACACGTATGTCAAACGCATGGGCGACGTGGAGCGCCGCATCCTCGGCGCGCTCATGCAGCGGCAAACGGTCGCGCGCGATATTAACGAAGCGTTCGCCGAGCAACTCACGCTCGGCCAGCGCGCCGCGGATCGCATCGCGCAGTTCGGCGGCAGTTGGCCGTTCCTCGGCATGTTCGCCGCGTTTCTCCTCGGGTGGATGGTGCTGAACTCGCATCAGCACCGGCCGTTCGATCCATTCCCCTTCATTCTGCTCAATCTCATTCTCTCGTGTCTCGCGGCTGTGCAAGCGCCCGTGATCATGATGTCGCAGAACCGGCAGGCGGCGAAGGACCGCATCGTGTCGCAGCAAGACTACCAGGTGAATCTCAAAGCGGAGATGGAGATCATGGCGCTGCATGCAAAGCTGGATGAAGCGCACGAGCGGCGTGAGGCGGTGCTGGCGGAGCAGGAGAAGCAACACGCGGAGATTCTTGCGCGCATCGAGGCGCGGCTAGCGGAGGTGGAGCGGGTGCTGCGCGCACGCTAGGCCGTTGGCGCCGTCTCCAGCAGGTGTTTCAATTGCGCGGTGTCACGCTCGAGTTGCTTGATCGTCGCGCCGCGGATCATCGGCGCCGCCAGCTTCATCGACCAACTCTTCGGCTCGATGCTGACGGTTTGCCGGAGCGACGTCCCCGCGCCTGCAGCGCGCAGAGCGAACACGATCTCCACGTCCGCCAAGTCGTCCGTGAACGCGAGCACCAGGCGCTCGTCCGGCACGAACTCCGTCACGCGTCCTTCCATGGTTCCCTCGCGACCGGGCTCGCGATACCGGTAGTGCAGCGTCGCGCCCGCCGCGGGCGGGCCGGGCGATGTTTGCCGCAGCTCCACGCAGCGCCCTAACCAGCGCGGCGTCATCCCCCAATTCGTGAGAAACGTGAAGACGTCCGCGCTCGGGCGGGCCACGTCGACTTGCGCGTCACAGGTGATCATGCGGAGAACCCCCTCGGGTCATGGTGCGCGCACGTTCGCGCGCCGGGGCGGCAGGTGTCAAGGATTCGCGCTTGACTTCGCGGCGCGCAAGACGCAAGTACACGCGTGCATGATCCCGGCACGCCCGCCCCGCGTGCCACCCGCTCACCTCCCAGCGAAAGGATGTGCGATGCACTTCATGGAGAACCCCGGGCGGAAGGCGCTGCACGCGATCGCCCTGGTTGCGTGTCTCGTCGCTCTCCCCACTGCCCTGCGCGCGGCCACCATCGTGGGCGCGGTCATGGACGATCACGGCGATCCGCTCGCCGGCGCGCTCGTCAAAGTGGACGGCACGTCGATTCGCGCACTCACCGACGGAAAAGGCACGTACGAGTTGCGCAACGTGCCGGCCGGTTCGGTGGTGCTGCGCGCCGGGATGATCGGCTACTCGCCCGCCTCGAAGACGATCAGCGTGAGGGCCGGCGAAACGGAGCATGCAGACTTCCGCCTCGCGCCGTCGCCGATTCCGATGGCGCAGGTGGACGTGCTCGTCGGATCGCGCGCTCCGCACACGGCCGCGGACGAACTTGCGGTGCCCGTGGATGTCTACACGCAGGAGAAGATCGCGCAGCAAGGGACGAGCGAAACGAGCCAAATCCTCCAGAACCTCTCACCGTCGGTGAACTTCCCGCGGCAGAGCGTGACGGATGCCACGGATATCGTGCGTCCATTCACATTGCGCGGGCTGAGCCCGGATCACACACTCGTGTTGATCAACGGCGCACGGCGGCATCAGACCGCGGTGGTCAACACGTTCGCCTACGGCACCGCGGCCGGATCGAGCGGCGTGGATCTGAACGCGATTCCCGCGAGTGCAATTGACCGGATCGAAGTGTTGCGTGACGGCGCGTCCGCGCAGTATGGATCGGATGCGATTGCGGGCGTGGTCAACTTGGTGACGCGTAAGGGACGCTTCCACCCGTTCATCAACGCGACGTCGGGCCGCTACACGCCGAACGACTACGCGGACGACGGCACCTCGGTGGACGTGAACGGGGGCTGGGGCATCGGCCTCGGACGCGCGACGCTCGCCGTGTTCGGCGAGTTCCTGAACCGCCAGCCGACGAACCGCGCGTGGGCCGACCCGTACGACGCGAGCTACAGCGGCCAGGTCGACTCCGTCGACGCGACCGGTCACGTCATCGTGAAGCGCAACCCCGTGCCGCAGCCGAACCACCACTGGGGCGACGGATTGGAGAAGGACCTTCTCTCCTACGCGGACTTCCGGTTGCCGCTCGATGCGGCAGCGACGAGCCAGTTCTACGCGCACGGCGGATACTCGTTTCGCAAGGGCACAGGATTCGGCTACCGCCGCTACGCCGACAGCGATCGCAACTGGGCGGAAATCTACCCGGTGGGCTACCTGCCGCAATACGTGCCGGACGTGACGGACTACTCCGGCGTGGGCGGCGTGCTCACGCACGTGCGCGGGTGGACGCTGGACGTGAGCGGCTCGGGCGCGCACAACGACTTCCAGTACAACTTGACGAACACGCTCAACGTGTCGCTCGGCCCGTGTCTCGGCACGCCGTGCGCGCCCGGTCCCGACGGGCAACTCGGAACCAGCGACGATCCCAACATCCCGAATCAAACGGACTTCTACGCCGGTGCGGTCTCGCGCAACGAGATCATCGGAAGCGCCAACGCGTCGAAGTCGGTGGATCTCGGCATGCGCAATCCGGTGAACGTCGCGCTCGGCGCCGCGTTCCGTCGTGAGGAGTTCGGCATTGCGCCGGGCGAGCGGGCGTCGTGGATCGACGGCGGGCATACAAACGTCAACGGCGAGGACGCGCCGGGCGGATCGCAGGTGTTCCCGGGCTTCACGCCGTCCGACTCGGTGGATGCCTCACGCAACAACGTCGGCGGATACGTGGAGTTGGAATCGACCCTCTCGCCCACGGTCCTCGCGAACGTGGCGGGACGCTTCGAGCACTACAGCGACTTCGGCTCGCTCGTCACGGGCAAGGGCGCGCTGCGCGTGCAGCCGTCGCGCCGCGTGACGCTGCGCGCCGCGGGCAGCACGGGATTCCGTGCCCCGGGCTTGGGACAGAGCCACTTCAGCAAGGTCATCACGAACTTCATCGGCGGCGAAGCGGTGGACGTCGGCGTGTTCCCCGTGGAGAGCGCGGCGTCGGTGGCCTTGGGCGCAAAACCGCTCAAAGCGGAGAAGTCTGCGAATCTCAGCGCGGGCATCGCCGTGAGTCCGGCCGACAACCTCACGCTCACTGCGGATGCGTATCAAATCACCATCACCGACCGCATCCTCCTCGGCGCCACGTTCGACGACGAGGCCACGCAGCAACTGCTGGCCGATGCCGGCATCACGAACGTCGGCGGCGTGCAGTACTTCACGAACGGCCTCGACACACGCACGCGCGGACTCGATTTCACGGGCGAGTTGCGCGTGCCCGTGGGAGAGGGGGCCATCCAGTTCTCCGCCGCGGCCGACTACTCGAAGAATACGATCACGCGCGTCGACCCGCTGCCGCAGGAACTCCTCGATGCGAACTCGACCGAGAGCGGATTGCTCGACACGGTGACGCGTGTGGCGATCACCGAGGAGCGGCCCGATTGGCGCGTGACGTTCACGCCGACGTTCACGCTGCGCGCCTTCCACGCTCTTGCGCGCATGTCGTACTTCGGCAAGTTCGCGTCCGCGCAGCCGGGTTTCTGCGACGAGTGCCGCGAGGAGTACGGCGCGAAGACGCTCTTCGACGCCGAGGCCGGCCACAAGTTCCAGAACGTCGACCTGTCCGTAGGCGTGCGCAACGCGTTCGACACGTACCCGGACCGCGCGACGATGGACTTCAACAACAACTTCGGCACGTTCCCGTGGGCGGCCGCCTCACCTTTCGGGTACAACGGTCGCTACGTGTACGCTCGGGCGTCGCTGCCGTTGATGGACTAGTCGCGGGAGAGGGTACGAAGGGCGAGGTCGACGGCCGCGTCGAGCGGCATCGCCTCGCCCTCGCTCCACGCGGATGCGAACGCCGCCTCGCCCAGCGCCTCGCGCGCGTGTGCCAGCGCGGTCTCGATCCGGACGCGGTTGAAATAGTCGATGTGCGTCTCGACGGGACGCCGCAGGCTCACGGCCGTCGCGAGGAGGCGAACGCCGTTCGCGGGGTCTCCTGCCACGACGGCAAGTCGTCCGGCGCTCTCCACGCACTCGATCAACGGTCGCCGGCTTTGCATCTCCCGGAAGAGCGCCGTCGCCTGCCGGTAGTTGTGCGCGGCGTTCAGGGTGTCACCCTCTTCGAGAGCGACGTGACCGGAGTTGAGCACGGCCGCGCCGACGCCCCATCGATTACCGAGACCAGTGGAGAGCGCGAGGCTCTCTTCCAGCAGCGTCCGGGCAACCGCGGCGTCTCCCTCCGCCAAGGTAATCAGCCCGAGATTCCCGAGGAGGGTCGCCACGCCGAGCGTGTCTTCGTGCAACCGTCGAATCCCGATCGCTTCGGTGTTGAGTGCACGCGCGGACGCGAAATCGCCTCGTTGATTGGCGATGACCGCGAGGTTGGTGAGCGTCTGCGCCACGCCCACGACGTCTCCGATGCGACGCCTGCATTGCAGGGCGTCCTCCATGTGGCGCTGCGCTTCGTCCGCATCGCCGCGCGCGCGCGCGAGAAGGCCGAGGTTGTTCATGACCGAGGCAAGGCTTAGGTCGTCGCCGGCCTCGCGTCGCAGTGAGAGCGCCCGTTCGTAGCAGGCACGCGCGTCGTCGAATCGGCCTCGATCCGCCTCGATGAGGCCCAGCACGTTCAAGACGGTCGCCATCGTGTTCTTGTCCTGCGTCTGCTCCGCGCGAGAGAGCGCGTCGGTGAGCAGGTCCTGCGCCTCCGCATAGTCTCCCTGCAATTGCGCCAACCGACCTGCGATGGCGAGACAGTCCGTAACGGCGGGAGAGGGTGCGTCCGGGATGACGAGGCGCAACGCGCGCTCGATCGCGCGCCGGCCTTCGGTGAACCGGCCGCGGTCTTCCCAGTAGCCGCCGTTCGCCGCACACAACCGCAGGGCACTATCCGCATCGCCGCAAGCGATCGCCCACTCGAACGCGCTTCGCGTGTTGCCGTTCTCGGCATCCGTCGCAGCGAGCCACGCGCGGTGATCCGTCCCGCGGCGACGAGACACTCCCTCTTCGGCGAGGCCCCGGTAATACTGCAGGTGCCGGTCGGCGACCCGCGTCGCGCACACGGGAGCGTGGGCGAGCCGTTCGTGTGCGTATTGCCGGACCGTCTCGATCAGTCGATAGCGCATGCCGCGTGCGTCGCGCTCCGCCACGACGAGCGACTTCGCGACGAGCCGATCGATCAGATCCAGCACGTCGGCGCGCGCATCCGCGTCGTCCGGAACGACTGCCTCCGCGGCGCCCAGCGTCCAGCCGGCCGTGAACACGGAGAGCCGCTCGAGCGCCGCTCGCTCCGCGGGATCGAGCAACTCGTAGCTCCAATCCAGCGCTGCGCGTAGCGTGTGATGGCGCGCGACGGAGCGGCTCCCGCCGCGAGTCAGAAACCGGAACCGATCGTGCAGTCTCTCTGCAATCTGGCGCCCTGTGAGAACGCTCGTCCGCGCCGCGGCCAGTTCGATGGCGAGAGGTAATCCGTCGAGCTGCCGGCAGATGTCGCGCGCGGCGGCGTCATCCTCCGGCCCCTCGGTCACGCGCGCCCGCGCGCGGAACAACGCGATACCATCCTCCTCCGAAAGAGGGCCCACCGCGTACACCGCCTCCCCACTCATCCCCAACGGTTCGCGCGAGGTGGCGAGCAGGTGCACATGGCCCGCTTCGCGCAGAATGCGGTGGACCACATCGGCCAGCGGTGCGAGCAGGTGCTCGCAGTTGTCGAGGACGAGGAGCATCTGCCGCGACCGGATCGCCTGGAGAAGCGTCTCGAGGAGGGGCTCGCCCGTTCGCTCCCGCACGCCAACCGACTGGGCGATCAGCGACACGACAAGGGCCGGTTCGCTGATGGTCGAGAGATCGACGAACCACACTCCCGAGCCGAACCGCGGCGCACATCCGCCGGCGACGGCGAGCGCGAGGCGCGTCTTCCCCACACCACCGACTCCGACGAGCGTGACAAGACGCTCCTCTTCCAGAAGCGATGCGACCTCGGTGATTTCCGTCTCGCGTCCTGCGAAGAGCGAGACCTCGAGCGGGAGATTGCCGCGCGCCGCCGCGTGCGCCGATCGAGCCGCCGCCGCACGTTCCACGATGTCGCGCACGTGGGACATGTCCGGCGGACGCGCGTGCGGGTCATCGCGCAGGCACTCCTCGATCAGCGAGCGAATGGCCGGCGGCGTCTCGCTCGGGAGCGAGCCGAGCTCCCGGTCGCGCGTCCGCCGGGCCGTGAGGCACTCGTAGAGCACGCACCCGAATCCCCACACGTCGGTGTGTTCGTCTTCGTCGACAGCGCGCATTTGCTCGGGGCTCATGTAGGCGGGTGTCCCGGACACGACAGGGGCGGCGATCGTCGTGTCCAGGCCGGCTGTCTCGTCCGGTGTGAGCAAGCGGCCGATTCCGAAGTCCACGATCTTGATCGCACCGTCTCGCGACAGCATGACGTTCGCCGGCTTGAGGTCGCGGTGAATCACGCCGCGCGCGTGCGCAGCCTCCAGCGCGCGGGCGATGCCGAGACACAGCGGCAATGCCTCGTCGATCGGGAGCGCGCCTCGGTTCAGCCGCTCTGCGAGGGACTCGCCCCGAACGAATTCGAGGACCAGCCAGGGCCCCGCCTCCGTCTCGACGATGTCGTAGATTTGCGCGATGCCGGTGTGGTTCAGCGCGGCGAGCAGCCGCGCTTCGCGCCGCACGCGCGTCACGACCGCGGCACGGCCCGCCTCCTCAGAGCCGGCGCGTAGCGCCTTGATGGCGACGTCACGCCCGAGTTCGGGGTCGCGGCCGCGATACACCACGCCCATTCCCCCGCGTCCGATTTCCGCGTCCACGACGTACCGGCCCACCGTGCGCGGCGCGTGGGAGGTCATCTAGGCCCTTTCACCTGCTCGCGGTCCCTGTCACTATGTCACGCATGAGAATGCCATGGTATCGCAGCGCCCGCGGTCTCGCAGCACTCGCTCTCGTGGCTGCCGCGGTCGGGTGCGGCACGAGCAGCACCGAACCGCCGCCGGCCGCGGAGACGTTTCCCACGTTCTCACTGGTGGACGTCAACCCGAACACGCTCACGAGCGGGTTCACGCTCACGCAATCGCGCCTCGCGGGACCGGCGGCGCTCGTGTACTTCGGATGGGCCACCTGAGGATTCTGCCGGCAGCAGTTTGCTGCCCTCCAGCAGGAGACACAGACCTGGCCGGACTCCGGTCTCGACAACATCCCGGTGTTCGCGATGAACGCGATCGATCACGGTGACTCCGCCTCCGTCGTCGCGATGTGCGCCGGCATCACCATCCCGTTGTTGCAGGACACTCCGTCCGGACGCGTGTGGGAGCGTGCCGGTGCGGTGAAGGACGACATCTTCATCCTCGACGCCGAACGGCGCGTCGTGCGCGTGTTTTCCTGCGGCGCGCGCCCCCTCACGTCGGCAGCCAACCGCGACACGCTGCGAGTGTGGACGCGCGACGTCGCCGGCCTCACCCCCTAGGAGATGATCATCATGTTGCGAAAGATCTTGCTCGCACTCGCCGCGATCGTTGCGGTGTTTCTCGGATTCGCGGCGACCCGTCCGAGCACCTATCACGTGGAACGGTCCATCTCCGTGGCCGCGGCGCCGGACGTCGTGCTCGGTGTGGTGGGCGACTTCCACCGGTTCGGCGAATGGTCGCCGTGGGACAAACTCGACCCGAACATGAAGAAGACGTACGAGGGAGAAGCCGGCAAGGTCGGGGCGAGCTACGCGTGGGCGGGCACGGAGAAAGTCGGTGAAGGCAAGATGACGATCACCGACGTCCAGGCGGATCACATCGCGATGCGTCTCGACTTTATCAAGCCGTGGCAGTCGACGAGCGTGACGGGGTTCACCGCGGTACCCGACGGTGCGAACACCACGGTCACATGGTCCATGGACGGCACGAACAACTTCATGATGAAGGTGATGGGCATCTTCATGAACATGGATAAGGCGATTGGCAAGGACTTCGAAGAGGGGCTCGCCGGGTTGAAGCCCGTTGTGGAAGCGGCGGCGAAGGCCGGGGCGGCGCAGACGGCCGTGCAGTAATTCCGCCGTATGCGACGTGCGGCCACGCACGCGTCATCCCTCTGCACCAGGCGACGCACGCGGCCGCACGCCTCATGCTCCGTCGCACGAAGGAGGTGGTGCACATGCAACGGTGGATGTGTGCAGCACTCGTGTGTCTTCTCGGAGCAACGACGGCCCCCGCGCGAAGCGTGATTACCGTGAACGTTGAGGTGCGCAACGCGACATTCACGCCGACGCAGGTCGTCGTCCAACCGGGCGACACGGTTGTGTGGTACGCCACGCAGGGAGCGCACGCGCTGATCTCCGGTCTCGGACCGGATGATCCGGACGTGGGACGTCTGTTTGGCGCGCCGGTGAGCCTCGCGGGCGATGCCTTCGAGTACATCTATACCGAGCTCGGTGCGTACCCGTACTTCTGTGCGTGTCCGGGCCACGTGTCGAAGGGGATGTGGGGCGTCGTGTACGTCGTCGCCGCTCCCGTTCCAGTGGAACCCACGACCTGGGGGGCAATCAAGGCGCTGTTTCGAACGCGGTAGTCGCGCGCGGGGCGTCCCACACGCGCACGGTTCCATCGTAGGAACCGGACAGAAGCAATGAGTCGCCGCGCGCAAACGTGAGCCACGAGACGGCCGCGACGTGACCATGCAGTCGCGCCGTCTCGCTGCGCCGGCGAACGTCGAAGAGGGCGATCACCTGACCGGCGCCGACGGCGATGCGTGATCCGTCGCGGCTGAAGGCCACGGCGCCGAATCGCGATTCCCGTGTTGTGAAGTCCGCACGATGCCGCCCGCTGCGTACATCCCAGACGCGCACCACGTTGCTGTCCCCCACAGCAGCGATCCATCGACTGTCGTGACTGAAGCAGACGTCTCGCACGTTCCCGGTGAAGGCGTGCACCACCCGTCGCGCGCGCGTTCCATCCACGGACAGCAGCCACACGGAACCATCCGTGCACGCGGACGCGAGCGTTCGTCCGTCAGGCGCAAAAAGGAGTCGCCGCGTGGCTGTGCCGGTCGTGCGGCACGAGTCCACGAGCGCGAGCGACGGCCAGCGTCGGACGCGAATCGTCGAATCATCGCGCGCCTCCGCGAGGAGCGATCCGTCCGCGTTCGCCGCCACGGCGCGCACCGGTCGACCCGCGAGCAACGCACGCTGTTCCGTGCGAAGAGTACCGGACTTCATTGCCACGAGAACGGTCGTCGCGTTCGCGACCCACACCGCTCCTGCAAGGTCGCCGTCGACGGCAAGTGTCCGGACGGAGTCGCGCGATGCGAGTGGGAGGATCGCCACGCGGTCCGCCTCCGTCGTGCAGACGATCTGCGCCGTGCGCTCGTCGTACGCGGCCGCGAGCACGCGCGGGATGATCACCTGCTCGCGGCCCGCCGGCGTGATGCGCACGTCCGCGGCGTGCGTGTTCCATACGCGCACGGTACCGTCCCACTCGGCGGCGACAACGCGCCGGCCGTCTCCCGTCACGGCGAGCGTGCTCGGATCGCTGCGCTGACCGCGCAACTCGGCGCGCAGCGTCCCGCGTGCGGCGTTCCATGCGAGCACGCGCCCGTCGGCTGACGCCGTGTAGAGCACGTCGCCCGTGACGTCGAACGCGAGCCCGACGATGGTCGCGCGGTGCTCGTGCAGCGTGCTCGCGATCGACCTGCTGGCAACGTCCCACACATGCACGACGCGGTCGCTGCTCCCGGAGGCGATACGCGCGCCGTCGCGGCTGATCGCCAGAGCGAAGACGCGCGACGCGTGCGACGGCAGCGTCGCGCGCAACGCGCCCGTGCGCGCATCCCACATCCGCACGTTGCCGCGCCCGTCTCCGCTCACGAGATACCGGCCGAGTGGATCGCATGCCACGACGACTGTGCCGCCCGGCGCGGACCAGGAGCGGCGCTGCGCCAGCGAGCGTCCGTCCCACGTGACGATCTGTCCGCCGAAAAATCCCGCGGCGAGGAGCGATCCGTCGGCCGACGCATCGACCATCGCCCATTCACCCGGCGTGGCGAGCGTCTCCGCGGGCGCGTCACCCGCGAGCGGAACGATGACCGCGCGCCCGTCGCCCAGGCCGAGGAACGCGCGTGCGCCGTCCGCGAGAACGACGCCGCTTTCGACAGTCGCGCCGAAGCGCCACTCGTGCATTTTCGCACCGGTCGTCACGTCCCACAGACGCGCCACGCTGTCGAGGCCGCACGTGAGCACCGTCCGCGCGTCGCGCGCCGTGGCGATCCGCACGATCGCCTGCGGGTGCCCCGACCAACTGCGCTCGCTCCGATCCAACCGCGCGGCGAGATGCCGCCACTCCCACCCG
>CAZEPH010000009.1:0-18007 GCA_964514075.1 uncultured bacterium
TACGCCAGCCGCGGCTCGACGAGGCGCGCGAGCACGTCCAGAAACGCGGGGTCGTCGTTCAGCGAATCGGTGCGCACGAAGCGTTCGATGCCGGCATGCCGCGCTCGATCGGCGTACAGCATGTCGACCTCATAGAGAATCTCGATGTGGTCCGACACGAAACTGACCGGGAGAACGACCACGTCGCGCACGCCCTCGCGCGCGAGGCGCACGATCGTCTCGTCCGTCGTCGGGCCGATCCACTTCACGGGGCCCACGCGGCTCTGGTAGCCGATCGCGACGGGCAGCTCCGGCACGCGCGCGTGCACGCCGTCGATCGTGACCTGGATGTGGTCGCAGTAGCGGTCGCCGTCGCGGATGAAGTGCTCGGGGAGACCGTGCGCGCTCACGAGCAGCACCGGCGCTGCATCGTGTGGAAGCCGCTCGCGCGCAGCGCGCACGCGCGCGGCGAGCAGGTCGAGATATCCCGGGTCGTCATACCACTCGTCAATGCGCTCCACGGGCACGGACCACCCAGCGCGTGCGATCGCGCGCGTGAGATCGTTCACGCTCGATCCCGTGGTGGCGACGGAGTGATGCGGATACAGCGTGAGCGTGACGAGGCGCTCGACGCCGCTCGCGCGCAACCGCCCAACGGCGTCATCGCTCGACGGCGACGTGTAGCGCATGGCGATCGCGCACTCCACGTCGTGGCCCCGGGCGCGCAGCCGTTCCAGCACGCCCGCGGCTTGCGCCGTCGTCCATCGCAGGATCGGCGAGCCGCCGCCGATCTTCGCGTAGTTCGCGCGCACCGACGGCGTGCGCGCGAGAGCGATCGTGCGTCCGAGCACCGCTTGTCCCAGGGCCCCGCCCGGCAAGCGAATGATCTCGCGATCCGTGAAGAGCCGCGTGAGAAACGACGTGACGCCGCCGAGCGTGGCGGGTCCGCCGAGATTGAGAAGGACGATCCCCGTCTTCAAATCGTGCGCGAGAACACCGGACGCGCGCCGTCATGCTTCTGCAGGTATGCGTCGAACACCATCGCCACGTTACGCACGACCGCGCGACCGGGCGCCGTCACCTCGATCGCGCCGTCGGTCCGCTGCACGATCCCGTCCGCGGTGAGCTCGCCGCCGAGGTCCTCCAACTCGCGCGCGAAGTAGTGTGCGAAGTCGATGCCGTGCGCGCGCTCGATCGCACGCGTGTCGAGGTAGAAGTTACACATGATCTCGCGGATCACGTCGCCGCGAATGCGATCGTCCGCGCTGCGCTCGAATCCGCGCTCGATCGGAAACGCGCCCGCCGCGATCGCGTCGTGATAGCGATTCAGCTTCTTCGTGTTCTGCGCAAACGCGCCGCCGATGTCGCCGATCGCCGATACGCCGAAGCCGATCGAGTCGCGCGCGGGGTGGGTCGTGTAGCCCATGAAATTGCGGTAGAGCGCGTGCTCGCGCGCCGCCACCGCGAGCGAGTCCGTCGCGAGTGCGAAGTGATCCATCCCGATCGTCTCGTATCCCGCGCGCAGGAACATCTCCGACGCCGCCGCGAAGAGCGCGAGCTTCACGTCCGCCGGCGGCAAGTCCTCGGGATCGATGCGTGTTTGGTGCGCCTTGTGCCACGGCACGTACGCATACGAATAGCACGCGATGCGCTCGGGCCGGCACGCGATCACGCGCTCCACCGTGCGGCGAAAACTCTCCGGCGTTTGCTGCGGCAATCCGTAGATCAAATCGAAGTTGATCGACGACACGCCGTGCGCGCGGAGCGACGCCACGAGCGCGGTCGTCTGCTCTTCCGTTTGGTGCCGCCCCACTGCTGCTTGCACGCGCTCGTCGAAGTCTTGCACACCGAGCGAGAACCGGTTGAACCCGAGACCGATCAACGTGTCCACGTGCGCGTCGCTCGTCACGCGCGGATCCACTTCCACCGCGATCTCCGCGCCGCCGAGAATCGTGAAGTGCTGCGCGATCGTGTTCCACAAACGCTGCAGCGACTCGGGCGCATAGTACGTCGGCGTGCCGCCGCCCCAATGCAGCTGCACGACGCTGCGCCGCGCGCCGAGACGCGCGCTCACGAGCGCGATCTCGCGCTCCACGTCGGAGAGATAGTCGAGCGTCACCGGCGTCTTGTCCGTGATGATCACGTTGCATCCGCAAAACGCGCAGCGCGCTTGGCAAAAGGGCAGGTGGACGTAGAGCGAGAGCGGTTCGCTCGCGTGGCGCGCCGCCTCGTCGAGAATCTCCGCATAGCGCGCGGGCGTGAACGCGTCGCTGAACTCCACCGCGGTGGGATACGACGTGTACCGCGGCCCGGGGCGATCGTATCGCGCGAGCAGCGCGGCGGGTGAATCGGAGTTCTGCATAGATCCTCTCTGGTGCGGACGCCCTGCCGTGTGCGAAGAGCCACTCGACACCTTACACCGCGCGCCGCATGCTCTCAAGCACACCGGGGCGCCCCTCGGTCATGCCCGGCGTCGAGGAAGGAGGGCGACGTGAGGTTCATACAGGCAGGCGTCGTGGCTCTCGCACTGTGCGCGTCGATTGCGCGGGCCCAAACGCCGCCGCCCGCGGTGAACGTCAGCTTCGGCGTGGATACGACGGCCGCGGACGTCGGGGACATCGTCCGCCTCGTGCGCGCGTACCTCGCGCAACCGGACACGTCGGCCGGGACGCGCGGGCTGTGGTCGACGGCGAATGCGTTCGACCGGCGCGTCGGCGACCTGCACCGATACTCCACGTACCAGGGATTCCCCGCGACGATCCTCGGGGTGTTGTCCGCCGGACCGGGGGACAGCGCGTACGTCGTCAAGGTCATCTACGCACGTGCGGACAGCGCCGGGGAGCAGGTGATGCCGCTCGCCCTGCAGAGGCTCTACGCGGTGCGGGCGCCGGCCGCGCCGTTCGGATGGCAGCTCTCGAACGCGCTGCCGCGGCTCACGACTGCGTGGCCCACCACGCGTGCGGGTCGCATCACGTTTCACTACGCGCCCGGACAACGCCCGAACCCAAAGCGGGCTGCACGGGCGGCGCACTTCGTAGACTCTGTCGCGACGCTCTTCGACGTGCCGCCCCCGCCGCACATCGATTGCTACGTGACGGCGTCGCCCGACGAGTATTACCGCGCCATCGGCCTCGACTTCTTTCCGCTGCCCTCAGGCCGAACGACCGCGACAGGCGGCAACACGTTTCCGCAAGCCGCGATCGTCCTCGCCGGCGATCCCGCGCAAGGCGAGGCGTACCTACACGAGTTCGTGCACGCCGTCTTGATGGGCGGCATCGGCGGTGGTGGTGTACTCGGCGAGGGGGTTCCCACGTGGCTCGCCGGCTCGAAGGGCCGTTCGCGTCACGCAATGTACGACCTGCTCATCGCCTACCAACTCACGCACCCGGACGTGACCGTCGCCGCGCTCGTCCGCCGGGAAGCAGGCTGGGGCTCCGAAGTGGATGACGCGCTCTCTGCCACCGGCGCGCTGTTCGTCGAGACCGTCTTTCGCCGCTCCGGCGCGAAGGGTCTGCGCGCGCTCAAAGGGACGCCGCACGATCCCGACACAGTGCTTGCGGCGATGGCGCACGCCATGGGACTTCCCGCAGATGATCCCGAGGCGCTCGATCGTTGGTGGCGGCACGAATCGCTCGTAGCGCGCGGCCGGCGGTGACGCAGACACACGCAAACGCCCGGCGCATCGCGCGCCGGGCGTTCGTACGCTGCGGTGCGGGCTACTTCGCTCCCGCTCCCGTCGTTCCGTGCGCGGCGCCGCCGTTGGTCGGCGTCGCGCTCTTGTTCAGCCACTCCTCGAACGCCTTCGTCGAGTAGTCGCGGCCGAGGAAGTTGCGCACCAACTGCGCCGCGGGCGCCGACCCGCCGCGCGAGAGCACCTCGCGACGGTACTTCGCCGAGACGTCCGAGGCGTACAGGTTGTCCTTCGGAAACGCGCTGAACATGTCTTTCGCGATGACGAGCGACCACATGTACGTGTAGTAAACGGCCGAGTACCCGTTCAAGTGACCGAAGCTCGCGGCCATGTGTGTGCCGTCGACGAACGCGAACTTCGTGTACGAGTTCTGAATCGTCCGCGTGAGTTCGTTCAAGTCGAGGCCCTTCGGATCGCGGTTGTACAGATCGAGCGACAAACGCGCGTAGAACATCTGCTGCCGCACGATGATGCCTTGCCCGTACTCCTCCGCCGCCCGCATCCGCGAGATCAACTCCGCTGGAATCGTCGCGCCCTTCTCATCCGACGCAAACGATTGCAGCACGGTCGGATTCCACGCCCACTCCTCGAGCATCTGCGACGGCGCTTCTACGAAGTCGCGCTCCGTCGACACGCCTGCGTTGTCCGCCCAGCGCCCGCCGCCCGCGAACTGCGCGTGCAGCAAGTGGCCGAACTCGTGGAAGAAGGTGACGACGTCCGTGTGCTCCATCAGCCCCGGGTCGCCTTCCTTGCCGCCGGGGAAGTTGCACACGAGCGCGCTGATCGGCAGTTGCTTGCCGGCCACGCCCGCGATGATGCCGAAGTGCGCCGCGTGCTTGTACTTGTTCGCGCGCGGGTGCAAGTCCAGGAAGAAGTGCCCGATCTTCGTCCCGTGATCGTAGAGATCGTATGCTTCCACCGACGGATGCCACACGCGCGGATCCTCGACACGGCGGAACTCCACGTCGAACAGCTTGCTCGTGGTACTCAGCACGCCGTCACGCACCTTGTCGAAAGCGAAGTACGGGCGCACGGACTGCGCTTCGAAGGAGAACTGTTCCGCCTTCACACGGTCATCGTAGTAGGCGCGGTCCCACGGCTTCATCTCCGTCGCCGTCGGGTCGTCCTTCTTCTTGCGCGCGAGCAGGAGTACGTAGTCGTCTTCCATCCGCTTGCCGCTCGCGGCGACGACGCGGTTGATGAACTCGTCGGCGTTCTTCGCCGAGCCGACCATCTTGTCCTCGGTGATGTAGTCCGCCCAGTTCTTGTACCCCAGCGTCTGCGCGTAGGCGTAGCGCGTCTGCGCGAGCGAGTCGAGGTTCGAGAAGTTGGCCGGGTACCCGCGGTTCTGGAACTCGAAGTAGAGACGCTTCCGCACGTCCGCGTTCTTGCAGTAGGTCATCGTGGGGATGTAGTCGGGATAGTCCGTCGTGATGGTGATCATCCCGTTGGCGTCCACCGGGTGCGCGGCGAGGAAATCCTGCGGCAAGCCCTCCAACTCCGCGGGTTTCACCTTGATCGAGCGCGTGTCCTTGCCGATCGAGCGATCGAACTCCTGCCCCTGCCGCACCAAGTCGGCGGAAAAGCCCTTGAGCTTCTCGCGCGTCGCGTCGTCGCGATCGATACCGCTGCGGCGGAAGCTCCGCAGGGTCTTCATCATGAGGTACTGTGTCGGCGCGTCTTCCTTCGATACGTCGAGGGCGGCGAGCGCCTGGTAGAACTCCTTGTTGAGCGAGATATCCGTCGCGAAGCGCGCAATGACCTTCGTGGCGCTCGTCGCGGTTTCGCGCACCGTGGAATCCGGGTGCACTTCCTCGAACAAGCCCGCCCATCCGCCGGCGCCGTCGAGCGCCATCGACAGCTCATTGCTCGGTTCGAGCGTGTTCGCGATGGTGCGGGGGCCCTTGACCGCGAGGATGCGCGCAAGGATAACCTCGGACTGTGTCACGCGCTCGCGCAGGTGTGCCGCGAACTCCTTTGCTGCCGGTGTGGCGGATGCCGGGGCGACGATGTCCTTCGCGTACGTGGTCTTGGTCGTCATCTGTGCAGTGCGGCCCTTGCGTGCGCGGCCGGACTTCTTGGCGGCTGCGTCCGCTGTGGTAACGGTGACGGTCGCTACAATGGCGGCCATGAGGACCGCCGACACTGCGCGCCGGGTGAGTGACGTGGAGGTAATCACGGGTAAACTCCTGCGGACGGAAACGTCGAATGCGCGTCGTGCGGCGCGCGAATGGTGGTGCACGGGAGTAGGACGAACGGTGACTCTAACAACTGCGGGGCGGGGGGACAAGCAACGAGGTGCGGTGCCGCTCCGCGCCCTCGTCGGCCTCCTCGCTCTGGCCAACGTGTACGGGATATGGCTCGGGACGACGCACCGCTCGGAACTCGTCGAGACCTACCCGCGGCTCGCGGCCGTCTGGCCCGCGTACCTGGCGTGTCCTGTCGTGTCGCTGGTGGCGCTCGCGGCGGTGTGGCGCATGCGACGGTGGGGCGTGTGGCTCGCACTCTTTGCCGGCGCCGTCGTCATGGGCATCGAGCTCTACGCCTGCGGCCCCGCTCCGCACACGCTGCGCGTGCCGGTGGCGATGATGCTTCTCCTGTTTGCCGTGCGCCCGCTGTGGGCGCGCTTGCGCTAAGCCGCGGTCGACCTAGTGCGCCGACGCCGCGGCGGGCGGAACCGACTGCAGGAACATCCACACGGCAAGCAGCTCGTCGTCGGTCATGTTCTTGTAGACCTTCGTGCCCATGACGGGATTCACGACGTGCCCCACCCTGTCCGTGCCCGTCCGCATCATCGAGATGAAGTCCTGCTCGCTCCATCCGGCGATGGCGCCGGCAGTCGTGATGTTCGGCGCGGGGGGCCAAGAGGGGTCGCCACCGAGGATCTTCCCGCCCGTGAGGTCCGCGTGGTGGCAATGCGTGCAGCCGGCCATGCCGGAGAGATACCGCCCGTACTCCACGGTGCGTCCGGCCGCCGGCGCGAGGGGGGCGACGCTCGCGGGGTCGATTCTCTCCGCGACGTGAAGCTGCAGCTGTCCGAACGCGGTCAACGCGCGTCCCACCGGTCCGAGTTGGATCGGCCCGTTCGGCTTGTCGACCGGGGGACGGGTGCGCATGTACGCGATGATCGCCCCCAGATCCGCGTCGCTCATGTGCACGTACGTGTCCGACGGCATGATGACGGCGCCGTGGCCGTTCGGCTTCACACCATAGCGGATAAGACGCGCGATCTCCGCGTCGGTGAGCGTCGTTCCGCCTCGACCCGTGGTGATGTTCGGCGCGTAGACGCGCCCGAGCGGCGGCGAATCCACGACGACGCCCCCCGCGAAATCCGCGCCGTGGCAATCCGTGCACCCTGCTATCGCCTGTACAAGGTGTGCGCCGCGGGCGACGGACGCGGAGTCGTTCGGCACGGCGATCGCGACGGACGGTGCGTTGTATTTCTTGTTCCACCGGAGCGTCGACGCGACGACGACGAACGCGACGAACACAACGACCACACCGAGAAGCGTCAATAGGATGCGGCCGAGAATACGCATTGCACCGATGCCTCCGAGCCTACGAGCGAGCGAAGTGGTTGAGGGGTCCCGCTCCGCGTCCGAGCGCCGGCGCTGATGCGATCGCACGCGTGAGGAAGTCCTTTGCATCGTGGACAGCGTGCACTATGTCGTGTCCCTGTGCCAAGCGCGCGGTAATGGCCGCCGACAGCGTGCACCCCGTGCCGTGCAGCGACGTCGTGTGAATGCGCGGCGCGTGCAACGCGTGGATGTCGCCGGCCGCGGTCAGCAGGATGTCGGTTGCATCACCGTCGAGATGCCCGCCCTTGACGAGTACCGCGCGCGCGCCGCAGCGCTCCGCGATGATGCGTGCGGCGTGCTGCATGTCGTCGATCGTGTCGATGCGTGTGAGTCCGCTCAGCGCCGCCGCCTCGTGCAAGTTCGGCGTGACGAGCGCAGCGTGCGGGAGCAGCGCGTGCACCAGCGCCCCGCACGCGTCGTCCGCGATCAAGCGCGCGCCGTGCTTGCTGATCATCACGGGATCCACGACGAGCGGGCACGCGAGGTGCGCCGCGCGCGCGGCGACGGCGCGCACCACGGATGCATCGCCCAGCGCCCCGGTCTTCACGGCGGCGGGCGGGATGTCGGCGAGAACCGCGTCGATCTGCCGGCCGACGAGATCGTCCGAGAGAATCACGACGTCGTCGACGCTCTGGGTATTCTGCACGGTGAGCAGCGTGACGACGGCCATGCCGTACACGCCGTGCTGATGAAACGTCTTGAGGTCGGCCTGCAATCCGGCGCCGCCCGAGGGATCGGATCCGGCGATGGTCAATGCAACGGGAGTGTGCATGAGCGCGAGTATAGACGCATGCGCGGAACGCGTGCGATACTCGCCGCCTCACTCGTGACCCTGGAGACTCCTACGCACATGGCGCACTCCGCCCGTCTCGCCCGATACGATCCCCTCGTCCGCGCACTTCTTCCGCACGCGAATCTGGTGACGCGGGGCATTGTTCTTCTCGCAGCCACTGCATTGACCGCGCTCGCCGCGCAGGTCGAAGTGCGCGTGCCGGGCAGCCCTGTGCCGATCACAGGGCAGACGTTCGCGGTGGTCGCGATCGCCGCGGCGCTCGGCGCGCGCGCGGGCGCCGCCGCGATGCTGCTCTACATCGCGGAAGGCGTGGCGGGATTGCCGGTGTTCGCGGGCGGTGCATCGGGACCGGGCGCGTTGGCCGGTCCGACGGGCGGGTACCTGCTCGGCTTCATCCCCGCCGCGTACCTCACCGGGTGGCTCGCGGAGCGCGGGCTGGATCGCAACGTGTGGACGGCGTTCTTCGCCATGCTGCTCGGCTCCGTGCCCATCTTCGCATGCGGCCTCGCATGGCTCGCGCGCTTCGTTCCCCCGGAGACGCTGCTGGCACAGGGGCTCTACCCCTTCGTGTTCGGCGATGTGGTGAAGTCGCTTCTCGCCGCGGGCGTGTTGCCGGGAGCCTGGGCGCTATTGCGCGCGATGGGCGTCGAACCGCGAGCGCGTGCGTAGCGCGTTGTCTCGCCGTGTCGCCGTACGAAGCGCCGCCCTGTGGGCGGCGCTTCTTGCTTCGCCGTCCTGCGCGGCGCGCGGGGCCGAGACGCTCGTCGACTCCGCGACCTACGTCGTGTCGTTCGGCGGCGTGGCGAGCGGGGTGGAATCCGTCGTCATCCGGGACAGCGCGCGTGTGCGCGTCGCGCGCGGTGCGAGCACGCTGCGGTTGGGCGACGTGTCGATGAGCGGCACGTCGACGCTGACGCTGGACGGTGCATGCAGGCCGCTGCACTTCGACTCCGACTTCCGCCTCGCCGGCACGCAGACGCAGACGCACATCACGTTCGACGGCGGTACGTCCGTGGCGCGCACGACGCGCGCAGGCGCAACGCGCACCGATACGATCGCATGCACGCCGAGCGCCGCGTACGTTCCGAGCAACACGATCTACGCACTCGCCCTGCTGGCGCAGTGCATGCGCGAGCGGCGCATCGTGACGCACCCCCTCTATCCCTCGGGCATCGCGCGGCTCACGCGCCGCGGATCGCGCGTGGACCGCGGCGTCGCGGTGACGCAGTACGACCTGGATCTCGCCGGTCTGTTGACCGCGTCGCTGAGCGTCGACGCGCGCGATCGGGTCGTGCGCATCTCGATCCCGCTGCAGAACCTCGACATCACGCGTGTGGGCGCGTTTGCCGCGAGTGCGGACACGGCGCGCGTTCCGCGGCGCATCGCGCAACTGCGCCCGATCGATTCCGTGCCGAAGGGACTTGTCGGGGAAGAGGTCGCGTTCTTGGGCGGTGCGGGAGTCACGCTGGCCGGCACCGTACTGCGGCCCGACGGTTCGGTGCGCGCGCGGTATCCCGCCGTGCTGTTGCTCGCGGGATCGGGGCCACAGGACCGCAACGGCGACACGCCGGGCGACGGCGGCGTGCACCTCGGGCTCCTGCGCGTGATCGCAGAGCGACTCGGACGCAGCGGGGTCGCCACGTTGCGGCTGGACGATCGCGGGACCGGCGCAAGCGGCGGCGCGTTCTCGCCGTCGTCTCTGGATGACTACGTCGCGGATGCCCGCGCCGCACTCGCGCACCTGCGCGCGCGCAGCGACGTCGACCCGGCGCGCGTCGGCGTGATCGGGCACAGCGAAGGCGCGGCGATCGCCTGCCTGCTGGCGGCGGAGGACACGACGATCGCGGCGATCGGCCTGCTCGCGGGTTTCGCCGAGCCGTTCGGGGTGGTGGCGATGCAGCAGACGTCGGCGCAATTGCGCCGGGCGGGCGTGCCGGAGGACTTGGTGCGCCGCACGGCCGCGGAGGAGAGCGCGTTCATCGACGTGCTGCGTGCGCGCCGTGCGTGGTCGCCGTCGGACGCGCCTGAATCCATGCGATCGCTCGGCGCGCGGAAGCGGTGGCTCGAGGACATGGTGGCGCTCGACATGCCGGGGACTCTTGCGCGCGTGCGCAGCGCCGTGGGCATCTTCCAGGGCGGGCGCGACGAGCAAGTCACGTCGCGCAATGCCCGCCTGATCGACTCGCTCCTCACGCGCGCGGGACTCGCGCGGCACCGCGTGTATCTGTTCCCGCGCCTCAACCATCTGTTCGTCGAATCGTCGGGCGGCGGGTACGCGGAGTACACGGATCCGCGCCGCCGCGTCGACGCATCGTTTGCGAGATCGCTCGCGCGCTGGGCCGCGCGCGCGTTGGGTTCGCCCCGCCGAAGGGGGGACGGCACATGACGTTCGTGAAGATCTGTTGCATCGCGAGCCGCGACGAGGCGGCACGGGCGGTGGCGGCCGGTGCGTCCGCGATCGGTCTCGTGTCCGCCATGCCCAGCGGGCCGGGTCCCATCGAGGATGCGCTCATCGCGGACATCGCCGCGCATGCGCCGTTCCACGTCGCGACGTTCCTCCTCACCGCGCACGACACCGCCGGCGCGATCGTCGCGCAGCATCGCGTGTGTCGCACGACCACCGTGCAACTCGTCGATCACGTGCCGCACGCCGAGGTGCGCGCGCTACGCGAGCGACTGCCGGGCATTCGTCTCGTGCAGGTGATCCACGTGACCGGCGAGGAGTCGATCGGTCAGGCGGCGGCCGTCGCACCGCTCGTGGATGCGGTGTTGCTCGACTCCGGTAATCCGTCGGCGCCGGTGAAGGAACTCGGCGGCACGGGTCGCACGCACGATTGGAACATCAGCCGCCGCATCCGCGACGCGATCGGCGAGACGCCGCTCATTCTCGCGGGTGGATTGCGCGCGGACAACGTCGCGGACGCGATACGCGCCGTGCGCCCCTTCGGCGTGGACGTGTGCAGCGGCGTCCGCACGAACGGCATGCTCGACGACGAGCGCCTGCGCGCGTTCATCGGCGCCGTGCAGGCATGACGCCCCTCGACGCCGTCACGCTGCACACCGACCGCCTCCGGCTGCGACCGCTCGTCGCGACCGACGCCGACGATCTCTTCACCGTCTTCTCCGACCCACAGGTGATGCGCTACTGGCTCACGCCGCCGTGGTCCGATCGCGAGCACGCGGTGCACTCCATCGCCGCCGACGAACGGAGCCGCCTCGCCGGCGACGCTCTCCGACTCGGACTCGAGGAGAGCGCGAGCGCCCGCATCATCGGCACGTGCTCGCTGTTCGCCTTTCACGCGGAGAGCCGCCGTGCCGAACTCGGGTATGCGCTTGCGCGGGCCCACTGGGGCCGCGGGTTCATGCACGAGGCCCTGTGCGCGGTGCTCACATACGCCTTCCGCACTCTCGGCCTGCACCGGATCGAAGCGGACATCGATCCACGGAATGCGGCGTCGGCGCGTGCGCTCGAACGCCTCGGGTTTCGGCGGGAGGGGCTGTTGCGTGAGCGATGGATCGTGGCCGGGGAGGTGTCGGACACGGCTTTCTACGGCCTGTTGCATCACGAATGGCGCGACTGATCCGGTTGTCTGCCTTGCTCCCGGCGCCCCGGCTCCGTCAGAATGAGAGGCAGCCGCCACGTCCCTCGATCCTGTCCGCCCCCGCCGAAAGGAGTACCTGCATGATCCGTCGCGCCTGCATGGCAACACTCATCGCCGCCGTCGCATTCGGTGCGCACGCGGCGGCGCACGCCGCTGCGTTTCGCGTGCCCGGACCCGGAGGGACGATCCTCCACGACACAATCGTGGTGCCGGCCGCCTGGTCGGGAATCTGGGCGATCACGGATTCCGTCTACAACTGCGGCAACAGCACGCCGATCTCGTTCTCGTCGGATGCGGATACTCTGTGCA
Source organism: uncultured bacterium (assembly GCA_964514075.1). GTDB lineage: Bacteria > Eisenbacteria > RBG-16-71-46 > CAZEPH01 > CAZEPH01 > CAZEPH01. Next base: position 11,953 of record CAZEPH010000009.1, read on the forward strand.
CGGGCCAGTCGTTCAATCCCGAAGACACTGGCGGTGTGACGGTCACGTGTACCGGCAGCGCCGACGATACGCACGCCGACATCACGTGCACGGGTAGCTTCGAGGTTTTCCCCTTATGCACGGCCACCTACACGGTGCGGTCCGTGACGACCCGCACGGGCGAGTCGTACGTGGCGACAACCACGATCACGACCACCTACTCGCAACCGGGCTGCGGCTCGTTTCTGCAGGACACGTGTCAGATCATCAACACGAAGGGGATGCGCACGGGGCCCGCGCCGGGCAACTGCCTCACGCCGGTGCAACCGGGCACGTGGGGGGCGATCAAGTCGCTCTACCGCTAGCGCCTCGTCCCACGTGAGCGCCGCGGGTGCGCCCCGCGGCGCTTACGTTGTGCGGATCACGAGTACGGGACACGTCGCGCTGCGCACCACGTGGTTCGTCGACGATCCGAAGAACATCATGTCGAACGCACTGCGCCCATGCACGCCCATCACGATCAGGTCCGCACTCTTCTCCGTCGCAAAGCGCAGGATCTCCGCGTAGGCGCGGCCGCTGGTCACGACTTCCTCCGGCGTGCACCACTCGCGCGCCTCTTGCGGAATTGCGTCACGCAACCTCCGCCGCGCATCGTCGTTGACGAAGCGGCTGTAGGCGCTCAGGTCGATCGGTATCTCGCCTTCGTGCATGGTGTCGTACAGCCCTTCGATCACGTGCACGACGATGAGACGCGCGTTGGCCTCCTGCGCCAGAGAGAGCGCGTAGCGCAGCGCGTGCATCGACGGCTCCGAGAAGTCGATGGGGCAGAGAATCGTCTTGTACACGAGGGCGCCGTCTGCCGCGGCCACGTGCGCGTGCGGAGCGATGGACAGGACCGGACACGGTGCGCGCCGGAGCACCTTTTCCGTGACCGACCCGAGCAGGAGTCGCCGGAAGCCGCCGTGTCCGTGCGTGCCGAGAACGAGCATGTCCGCCGTGAGTCCTTGCGCGGCGAGCAGCGTCTCCTCGGCCGCGTCGCCTTCGCGCACTTCGAGACGCGTGCGCACGCCCGCGCGGCGAGCGGGTTCGAGTGCGTCGTGAAGCGCGCGCTCGATTTGCTCGCGCCCCGTCGGCGCGAGCGGCACGAGAGCGGGATAGGCGGCTAGAGCGGCCGATGGCGGCAACACGCGCGGCACGACGTGCAGAGCGGTGATCTCCGCGTCGTACCACCGGGCGACGGCGATCGCGTGGTCCAGCGCGCGCGCGGCGTGCTGCGAAAAGTCCGTGGGACACACGATGCGTTTGATGGAGATCATGTCAGGCGCACCTCCTCCCCGTCATGCTACAATCCGCTCCGGCGACACACTCGCCGCGATCTCCAGGAGGTGTGTATGCGTCGATTCCCCGCCCGCGCGACTGCGGTCGCTCTGCTCCTCGCCCCGATTGCCCGTGCACAGTGTCCCCCCCTCCCCTTGTCCCAGGACAGATGCTACAAGCCGGCCTACACGTCGACACAGTGGACGACGGTCTACCCGAATGAGGGCCTGGTCTTCCGCGTCATCGAAGGCGTGCCGCAGGACGTGAGCGGCGGGGGCACGGACAACTGCCTCTCGCACGTGTTCTACGACTACAACATGGACGTGAAGGTGGATCCGCAGTACGTCTGTATGGTGGCGGACGGTTCGCAGCTCATTCACACGGAGCGGGAGTTTCAAACCCTGCCCATGTGGCTGTGGCCGAACACGGGCGATCCGGCAAACCCCGATGACGGCGATCGCGTGTGGATGGCGGGATCGTTCATCTACGACTGCGGCCACTGTGACGGGGGAAGCAACCTCACCGGCTGCTACACGGAAATCCACCCGATCATCGCCATGGCGACAATTCGCTCGCGCCCCGATACGCTCGCGGCGAGCGGCATGAGCGGCTACGTCCCCGCGACGCGTGCGGACATCTGGATCAACGGCAACGCCGGGTGCGCGAACGCGATTCAGTGTGTGGATGCGAATGCGAACTGTCCGCCGCCCTGGCCGGATCTCAACTTGTGCGGCGTGAACGGTCTCGCGCCGCTGCCGATCTTCAAGACGTACCACATCACGATGGCGCTGCCCCCGCGCCCGTCGTTCGCGGCGCAACCGGTGTGGCGCTTCGAGACCACCGGAAACGACGACTACGCTGGCGTCACGCCGGCGGTCACCTTCGTGCCCTCGATCGGCCCCGGCGTGAGCGACAGCCTGCACATCGACATCGACCTCACGGGACAAACCACGGTGGGCGTGTTCGCGCGCTCCGTGATCGCGGGGTGGTCGCCGGGGTGGACCACTGTGCCGATTCACCACTTCACGGTGACCGTGACGGGCGTGCACATCTTCGACGATCTGGACGCCTTGCTCGCGGGCGACGGCGAGTGGTACTTCAACGTGGGCGTGAACGGTCTCTGGCAGTCCATCTTCGGCGACTTGCGCTCGTTCATCCCCACGCACGTCAACACGGGGCAGGACATCGCTGCGTCGCTCGTCTACGACATCGCCGTGCCCGATACCAGCTCCATCACCATTCAGAGCCACGGCTTCGACGACGATGCAGTGCTCGGGTGCACGATCACCAACGGCGACCCGGGTGTGCTGAACGCGCGGTGGGACGCGTCCACGGCGTTTGGCGTCGGCACGCACGCGGCGCGCACGAGCGGCGGCGACGTGCCGACGGGCGCGGCGCGCATCATCTACACGATCGCGGAGATCGGTTCGCCGACGAGCGTCGCGTCGGACGGCGCGCGCGAGGCGCGCGCGCGCGTGCTCTCCGTGGATCGCGTCATCGCGGATCGTCGCGGCGTGAGCGTGACGGTGAGGGATCCACGCGCGACCGTGCGCGTTCTGAACGCCGCCGGCCGTCTCGTTCGGACGCTTGCACGGAGTGCGTCCGGCCTGTTGTGGGACGCCACCGACGACGACGGTCGTCCCGTGAGCGCCGGCGTGTACATCATCGCGGCGGAGGCGGACGGCCGCACCGTCGCAGAGGAACGCGTCGTTCTGATTCCGTGATGCCGCGCGGGTCCGTTGTCGCGGTGTGCACGAGCGCAACGCACTCGATGCGCAAGGATCCACGCGCGACGATTCGACTCGTCGCCGGTCTCGGGGTGGAGGGCGACGCGCACGCGGGGCACACGGTGCAGCATCGCTCGCGCCTCGCGCGCACGCCGGACGCACCCAACCTGCGCCAGGTGCACCTCGTTCACGCGGAACTGCACGACGAGTTGCTCGCCCGCGGCTTTGCACTGAATGCGGGCGAAATGGGCGAGAACATCCTCACGCGCGGGATCGATCTCCTCGCTCTGCCCGCGGGTGCCGTGCTGCACCTGGGTGTCGCGGCCGTCGTGCGTGTCACGGGACTCCGCAACCCGTGCACGCAACTCGACGGCGTGCGCCGTGGCCTGATGGGCGCGGTGCTCGAGCGCGCGCGTGACGGCGCGCTCCTCCGCAAGGCCGGCGTCATGGGCGTGGTGCTCACGTCCGGCGACGTCGCCCCGGGCGACGACATCCGCGCGGAGCTGCCGCCACCGCCGCACGCACCCCTCCAACCCGTCTAACGCATGCCCGCGACTTTCGGATTACTCCCATTGATTCCTTGTTGTGACTCGTCCGCGCGGCTCAGTCTTGTCATGGCACGCCGTGCGCGCGTACAGGCGCACATCTGACATCCCCTGACGTCTGCGACTCGCGTCCGTACGCGCATCCGCGCTGCGGTCGGCGTGCGTAGAACACTTCCGCTCACTCAAGGCGGGCGTTCATATGAAAACAGTCGGACATGCACTCAGTGGTCTCGGTTTCCGCACCGTCAAAGAGGAACGCGATGCGTCACGCGGTGTGGTGTACCGCGTCGCGGAGCTGGAAAACACAAACGGGCTCCTGGTCGAGTGGGTGATGAAACGCCATTGGGCCGTGGAGTCGGGATGGTACACCGTGGAATCGGACGACCTGGTGATCGTCACGCTTGGTGCCATGCGTCTCGACTTTCGCGACAGCGATCGTCCGTCGGTCATCCTGCAAATGGGGGATTGCATTCTCCTCCCGGCGGGGACGGTGTGCCGCGGCACGGCCGTTCCGACGACCGGGGAGCCGTGTGCCTTCGTGTCGGTCACGGCCACACGACATCACCCGGACATCGCGGACAGCTTCACCGCCCGCGCGGCGGCGCACTTGTAGCTATTGATCCGCGCGCGCGGGAAGCGTGCGGAAGAACAACACGAAACCCGTCACAGGTGATGCGACGACGCTGGCATCGCAGACCGCCGACTCGATGCCGCGCCGCGTCACGGCGATCGTTCCCGTGTCGAGGAAGCGGTCGTCCTCCGCACGCAGTTCCACGATGCCCTGCTCGCGGCACGCGAACGTTCGCACGCCCGAGGCGAACGCGTACGTTCCCGACGCGTGCGCCCCGGCGAAGGCCGGTTCCCCGCTCGCGACGAACGGCCCGGACGACGTCGTCGCCGTCGTGCGCCACAGCGAATCGCCCACGCTCAGGAGCATCACCCACACGCCCGGCGTTTCTTCGTAGACGTCGGGATCGCTCACCGCGCGCGTTGTGCGGAAGCGCACGTCGCGGTCCGCGCGGAACGTCCGGCCGTCGGTGCTCCACGCGCTGCGAATTTCGCGGACGGGCGCGAGCGTTCCGGTCGCGCGATAGAACAAGCGAATGGTGTCGCCGATCGCGACGGCGCACGGCTCCACGCCCTGCGTGACCGCGGCGCCGTCGATCGAGACGGGACGCCGCGCGCTGAACTGCAACGATGAACCCGGCGCGCTCGCAACAGCGAGCGTTTCCGGGAGCGGACCGTCCGCGTCGAGAAAGTAGAGAAGCGTCGTGTCGCGGGCGGCGCGCCGGACCGCGCTGGGCTGCGATGCGTGTTCGAAGAGCAGCGTCTCGGTGCGCGTCCACGTCACGCCGTCGGGAGACGTGGCGGCGAAAAGTTGGTGGTAGTAGGGGCCGTTCCGATCGCGCCCCGCGCCGGGATCGTTCACGCGCGGGATTGGAGCCGACACGTCCGCGCATCCGCCCGCCGCGCTCAGCGCGAGACCGACGAGCGCGGCGCGCATCACGGACACGGACCGATAGTGCCCCCGGCGTTCGCGGCGAACGACAGGCCCGTGAGGTCCCATCGCGGACAATCGGAGGCCTGGAAGTTCGTGCGCGTCACGCCGAGCGCGTTGTTGCGCACGATACCCGTGACGGCGCCCGCTGTGAGGCGCGCCCCGCCGTCGAGGAACAGCCCGGCCGCCGTGTTGTACGCGAGGTACACGTTCGCGGCTTGGGTGAGTTGTCCGCCCGCTTCGAGTCCGAACCCGAGGCCGTTGGTCGCGCTTTCGCGCACCACGACGTCGCACAGAGCCGTGTTGGACGAGAGAACGCGCAGCGCGGATCCCGCGATACCCTGCCCGCCCAATTCCACGAAGACGTTCTGCAACTCGTTCGGTCCGCTCATCGCACGCAGTTCAAGCGTGCTCCAGTGCGCGCCCCCGAGTCCGTCGCTCGAAGTGAACACGACCGGATCGGCTCCCGCGCCCGCGACGAGTCGCGCGCCGGCCGCAATGGTGAGACCGGCGCCGGAGGACGCGAGCAGCACCACACCCGGCTGTATCGTGAGCGTCGCACCGTTCGCCACGGTGACGGGTCCGACGAGGCGATGCGGATTCCCCGCGGGCGTGAGCGTCGTGTTGGACGTGATGCTCGCAGGCAGCACGCTGCCGCTCGTCACGGCCTGCGTGACGAGGATCGCGTGCCCGATCGGCACCGACGGTCCGAGCGGCGAGAACTGCACGGTGAGCGGATACACGCCGGGTGTCCAGGCGGCCGGCACGGTCACGCGCGCCAGCGAGTCTCCGATCACGGTGACGGGCGCGAGTTGCGTGACGCCCAGGGCCACGATGAGGTTCGCGGGGAAGTTCGTTCCGTGGATCTCGATGACACGCGGCTGATCGTTCGAGAACGCGGCGGGCGTGCACGTCATCGCCTGCATCGTGAGCACGTGGGATCCACAGCTGGGGACGGGCGTGCCGACGGTGATCGTGACGTTCGCGGT
>CAZEPH010000010.1:0-18003 GCA_964514075.1 uncultured bacterium
CACCGAGACGCACCAGATCTCACTGCTCATCGACGTCGAGTCGGGCACGGCCGCCGGCGCCACCGTCGGCTTCGACGGCAGCTCGGCGCAGTTCTTCGCGCTGCTCCGGGGCCACGTGTGGCAAGGCACGTTCGGCGATCCGGTGTATCTGAGCCGCATCTATGCGGCGGTGGAACACGTCGAGGGCGTGGATTCCGTGATTGCGCGCACGTTCCAGCGATACGAACAGGCAGCCGACGGCGAACTCGCCGCGGGCGTGTTGCCCGTCGGCCCGTGGGAGATCGCGTTTCTCGAGAACGACCCCAACTTCCGCGAACACGGCGTGCTCACGGTGAATGCGATGGGAGGCAAAGGATGAGCGCGCATCGCGTGTGCGGATGTTGCGAGCCCGCGGCGTCGCTCACGCCGCTTGCGGTGGAGAACCGCCCCGCGCTCTCCGCGCTCGCGTACCGCATCGGCACGTACGCATCGTTCCGCGAGTCGATGCTGCACGGCATCTCGCGGTCGCCGGACATTCGGGCTCTGACCACGCGCGACGACGACGATTACGCGATCACCGTGCTCGACCTGTGGTCCGCGGTCGCGGACGTGCTCACGTTCTATCAGGAGCGGTACGCGAACGAGGCGTTCCTGCGCACGGCGACGCAGCAGGCAAGCGTGATGCGCCTGGCGCGATTGCTCGACTATCACCTGCGTCCGGGTGTGGCCGCCACGGCATGGCTCGCGTTCACGCTGGACAGCGGGACGACGCTCACGTTGACCCCCGCGATGCGCGTGCAGAGCGTGCCGGGGGCGAACGAGTCGCCGCAGACGTACGAAACGCTCGAAGAGGTTGCAGCCGACGCACGGCTGAACCGGCTCCGCGTGTATCCCGCGCCGAGCGCGGTGCAGGCGTTTGCGGTGGGTGCGACGAACGTGCTGCTGGATCGCACGCGCGGTCCCGCGACGGCGGCGTCGCTCGCACCGGGGCAGAAGATCCTGCTCTTCCGCGACGGCACAGCATTCGAGGTGGAGCATAAGGAACTCGCCGCGATTCGCCGCGAGGACGACCGCGTGGTCCTCGACTGGGTGACGCCGGTCGCGCGCACCACGTGGAAGTCCACGACGCACGCGTATCGCGCCGGACGCGCCTTGCGCTTGTTCGGATACAACGCCCCCGCCACCTACATGGAGCCGTTCGTGCGCGATCCGGTGAACTATCCGTCGAACATCGTGTGGAACATGCGCACGCTCGGCGCGAGCGACTTCCGCTACCCGAGCGGCAGCGCATCGACGACGACCACGCTCGCGTTCGACGGCACGATCGACGGCCTCGCACCCGGGCAGCGATTGCTCATCGCCACCGCCGGCGGCAGCAAGCGTCTCGTGACGATCGACAGCGTGACACAGGCAGCACAGACGCTCGGCTCACTCAGCGCCACCGTGACGCAGGTCACGCTCACCGCGGCGACGCCGGCGATCACCGACCGGCGTCGCACGATCGTGTACGAGTTGATCGGCGACGAGATCGCCGTCGCCGCGCACGCGTATGCATCGTCGATTGCGGGCACGACGGTGTACCTCCCGGGTGCCTACGTGAACGACGCCGACGGCGAAGGCGTCGCCGTGGGTCGCACGATCGAAGCGAACGCGCTGACGAGCGGGACCGTCCTGCGCCCCGCGATGTTCGACGTGGGACGTAGCGTGTTGCTCACGGATGATGCGGGACATGCGACGTACGCTCAGGTTCTCGCCACGCCCACCCTCACCGCGCGCGACGCGAACGGCTTCTGCCACCTCGTCGTGGAGTTGGATGTGCCGGACGGTCTCTCACTCGACACTGCGAGCGCCGTGCTCCTCGGCAACGTCGTGTACGCGAGTCACGGCGAAACGGTCCGAAACGAGGTCGTGGGCAGCGGCAATGCCGCGACGTCCTTCCAAACGTTCTCGCTCAAGAAGCAACCGCTCACATACGTGCCGTCCGACGACGAAGGCGGCACGACGTCGAGCCTTGTGCTCTCCGTCGGCGGCGTGCGGTGGAGCGAAGCGGACACGCTCTACGGGGAAGGGGCGACCGCGCGCGTGTTCAGCGCGCGTCTCGGTGAAGACGGTGCGGAGCGCCTGCAGTTCGGCGACGGCGTGACCGGTGCGCGTGTGCCGACGCTTGCGAACGGCGTCGTCGCAACGTATCGCGTCGGCTCCGGCCTCGCAGGACGCGTGCGTGCGAACACGCTGACCACCGCGCTCGACCGCCCGAAAGGACTCTCCGCGGTGACGAACCCGCTCGCCGCCGGCGGGGGCGCGGACGCACAAACGCTCGACGAGATGCGCGAGAACGCGCCGCGCAGCGTGATCACGTTCGGCCGCGCGGTCTCGCTGCAGGACTTCGAGTCGCTCGTCACCGACACCGGCGAGGTGGTGAAAGCCTCCGCGATCTGGTTGTACGACGGCCTCGAACGTGTGATCCATGTCACCGTTGCCGCCGCGGGCGGGGACACGATGAGCGACGACACGTTGCGCCGCCTCGGGACGTCGCTCGGCGCCCAGCGCGATCCGAATCACCGGCTGCGTCTCGCCAACTTCGTGCGCGTGCCCATTCGCGTGCGCGCCCGCGTGCACGTCAACGCGGCGTATTCGCTCGAGAGCGTGCAGGAAGCCGCGCGTGCCGCGCTCGAAGACGCGCTGTCGTTCGACACGCTGCGCCTCGGGCAACCGATTCACTCGAGCGACGTGTACCACGTGCTGCAAGACATTGAGGGCGTGGACTACGTCGATCTGCTCGCCCTGATGTTCAAACTGCCGCCGTACGCGGACGTCACGCTCACCGCACCCGCGTTGCCGCCGCGCGCGCTGGAGATGCTCGCAAGTGGAGCGCCGTCGCCCGTGCAACCGCACCTGCGCATCTTCACCGCGCGGCCGCACCCCACGCTCCCCGGTCGGGTGCTGCCCGCGGAGATCGCGTGGATCGACGCATCCGACACCGACCTCGTCGTCGATGCGGAAGGAGGGGTGGGATCGTGAACGACGCGCTCTACACGCTTCTTCCCGCGGTGTACCGCGAGCGCGACGCGGCGGAAGGCTACCCCCTGCGGGGCCTGCTCCGACTCATCGAAGAGCAAGCGGACCTGGTCGAAGGCGACATCCAGCAACTCTACGACGATCTCTTCATCGAGACGTGTCGCGCGTGGGTGATTCCGTACATCGGCGATCTCGTCGGAAACGACCTCTTGTACTCGTCGGATCGTCTCGCGTGGCCCGACACGGCGTCGGAGATCTTCACCGACCTCACGCGCGGCGACCTGCGCCCGTCGTCCGTGGTGCGGACGCGCGCGGACGTGGCGAAGACGATCTACTACCGGCGGCGCAAGGGCACGCTGCCGATGCTCGAAGAGCTCGCGCGCGACGTCACCGGATGGCCCGCGCACGCCGTGGAGTTCTTCGAGCTGCTCGGATGGACGCAGTTTCGCGAGCATTACCGCCCGCAGTCGCGCTGGACCGACGTGCGCTCCGTGGACGAGATGGACCGCATCGGCGGCGCGTTCGACATCACGAGCCACACGGTGGATGTGCGCGCGATCGCAGAGCGCAACCAGCGCGACGGATGGCACAACATCCACAACATCGGCTTCTTCCTGTGGCGGCTCCGCGCGTATCCGCTCGCGAATGTGCCCGCGCGACAGGCGGCGAGCGCTCCGTGGCGCTGGCACGTGAGCCCGCTCGGCGCACCCGCGCCGCTCTTCACACGCTGGCGCCGCGAAGGGGACGAGACGGGACTCGCGACGGAATTGCACGTGCCCGCGCCCATGCGGCGTCCGTTCTTCTATGAAGACCTCACGCAGTACTGGGACGCCGCGCCGCCGCGCGCGGAGTCGACCAACGTGTACGGGCTCTTTGAGCCGATCGGCGGCGCCGTCGTGGAGCCGTGTCCGGACTGCAGCGTGTACGTCGTGCGGAACGGCACGCCCGTGACGGCGGTCGTGGACCCACTTGCACTGCCCGCTGCAGTCACGCCGCAGATCGTGTGCCGCTTGCTCGATCCGTGGCCCGCCGTGCAACCGAGCGGCCGCATCATCGCGATCGATCCCGCGATGGGTCGCATCGCAATCGGCGACGGATGGCCCGACGCGACGACCGCGCTCGACGTCTACTACCACTACGGCTTCAGCGCCGACATGGGCGGCGGGCCGTACGACCGCCGCGCGTGGATGGTGCGCGACGCGCTCGCGGACGCCCACTTCTTCGTGGCGGAAGCGGGCGGCGCGCTCGCCACGCACACGAGCGTGTCGGCTGCGCTCGCCACGTGGGTTGCGCAGAACCGGCCGAACGCCATCATCACGATCCTCGACAGCCGCACGTACGATCTCCCCGCGCAGATCGACCTGCGCAACGAGGGCTGGCTCGCGATCGAAGCAGCCAACGAGCAGCGCCCGCTCCTGCGCACGCAGGCCGCGGGACTCACGGTGACGGTCGATGCGCCCGTCGTGCCGAACGACCCAGACCGCGACGCCGCGCTCACGTTCTCCGGCGTGGCCGTCGAGGGATTCGTGCAGATCTCGGGCGATCTCGGACTCTTGCGCGTGATGCACTCCACGCTCGTTCCCGGGCGCGCTCTCACGGAAGACGGTGCGCCCGTCACGCAGCTCCCAAGCCTCATCGCGAACGCGACCGACGCGGCGGGTGCGCCCATCAATACGCAACTGCGCGTGCAGTTCGCGTATGCGATCGCGGGCGCACTGGACATCCCGAACGACGCGGACCGTGTGTGGATCCTGGACAGCATCGTCGACGGCGCGGGCGCGGCGCTCGCGGCCGAGGGTCCGACGATGATCGTCGAGCGCAGCACACTCTTCGGCGCGCTCACCGCGCACGCGCTGGAGATGAGCGAGTCCATCGTGACGGGACACGTGCAGGTGGAGCGCACGCAGGACGGGTGCGTGCGCTTCAGCGCGCTCCCGCCGGGATCGGTCACTCCGTCGCGCTATCGCTGCCAGCCCGACCTCGCCGCGCATACCGCCGTCGTCGACGCACTCGCGCACACGCCCACACTCACCACCGCACAGCAGGACCAGATTGCAGCGGAGGTGGAGGCGCGCGTCGCGCCGCTCTTCACCGACCGGCGCTACGGTCAACCAGCATACGCGCAGCTGGCGCTCGCGTGCGCGTGCGAGATTCGCACCGGCGCGGAGGACGGCGCGGAGATGGGCGCGTTCAGTCACCTCAAACACCCGCAGCGCGAGAGCAATCTCCGGCTGCGATTGCGCGAGTACCTGCCGTTCGGACTCGACGCCGGCATCATCTACGTCACGTAAGGAGACGCACCATGAGTGGCGATTACACACGCTTCACGTTCGACCCGCGGGATGACCACGCCGGCGTCTTGATGCAGCAAGGCCGCGTGATGCTGGACGCGGACTGGAACGAGTTCGTGGAGCTGCTCGACCGCCGCTGGCGCTCGGAGACGATCGACATCATTGGCAAGTGCACCGTGCCCAAGGAAACGCCGTTCGGGTTCTTGATCGGTGCGTCGGGTGGGACACTGTCGATCGGGCGCGGGCGCATCTATGTCGACGGACTGCAGGCGGAGAACCACGGTGCGCCGCCGCTGGAGTTCGACCGCATTCTCGCGGAGTCGCGCGGCACGACGGATCTCCTCTACACAACGCAACCCTCCCCCCCGAGCCCGCTGCCGCCGCTGCCCACGACCGGTACGCACATCGTGTATCTCGACGTGTGGGAGCGCGAGGTCACGCACATCGAGGACGCGGAGTTGATCGAGAAGGCCGTCGGCGTGGACAGCGCCGCGCGACTGCAAACGGTGTGGCAAGTGCGCGTTCTCGAGGTGCAGCAGGATCGCGACACGCCGCTCACGTGCGCGAGTGTCGTTCCGGAGTGGGATGCGCTCGTCCGCGGCGCCGCGGGTCGCATTACGCTCGACGCGGCCGGCGTGCCGGCCATCGACGATCCGTGCATCATCCCACCGAACGGCGGATATCGCGGCACGGAGAACAGGCTCTATCGCGTCGAGATTCACGACGGCGGCGACCTGGGAGCAGCCACGTTCAAGTGGTCGCGCGATAACGCGTCGAACGCGGCCGTGGTGACCGCCATCGACGGGACGGGCATCACGCTCACCGTGTCGCACACGGGACGCGACGAGCCTTCGCGCTTTGCGAGCGGCGATTGGGTGGAAGTCACCGACGACGCGCACGAGTTCGCGGGCCTGGCCGGCGTCATGGCGAAGGTTCTGAGCGTCGACCCCGTGCTCTCGCAAATCACGCTCACCGCTGCTCTGGCCGAGCCGTTCGATCTGTCCCGGCACACGCGCGTGCGCCGCTGGGACCACAAGGGCCTCGTGCGCGATCTCACGAACGCCGTCGTCGCCGACGTGGACGCATCGGGTGGCGTGATCCCCATCACCGCCGGCACGACGTACGTGCTCGAGAACGGAGTGCACGTCACGTTCACGCTCGCCGATCCCGCGGGCGTCTTCCGTCCGATGGACTACTGGGTGTCCCCTGCCCGCACGGTGGACGCGTCCGTCGTGCCGCTCCTGAACGAGCCGCCGCGCGGCGTGCATCACCACTTCTGTCGTCTGGCGATCGCCGCGTTCACGGCGACCGGCCCCGATCCGAAGAGCATCCTTGATTGCCGCACGCTGTGGCCGCCGGACGTCGGGGAGGACGGATGCGAGTGCACGGTGTGCGTCTCGCCCGAATCGCACGCAAGCGGCGCGATGACGATCCAGCACGCCGTCGACATCGCGAAGCAGACGGGCGGCACGGTGTGTCTCGGACCGGGGACGTACATCCTCTCGCAGACACTCTCGCTGGCGGGCGCGCAATCGGTGCGCGTACGCGGACACGGGTGGAAGACGCTCGTGATCGGCTTCGGCCTCACGCCCATGGTGGACGTGAGCGGCGCGATCGGCGTGGTGATCGAAGAGATGTGGCTTCTCAGCGTCGGTCTCGTCAAGGGCGGGACGGACTTCGTCGCGACGCATCTCTCGGCGAGCGGCCTCACACCTGTGTCGGGCGACGTCGTGTTCGTCGCGAACTCGATGGGTGTCACGATTCAGCGCAACGTGATTGCAGAGATCGCACTGAGGCAGACCGATCTCTTCGCACGGTGCGTCGCGTTGGAAGGCGTCGTCGCGGGCGTGCAGATACGTGAGAACATCCTGCTCGGCGGAATCGGTGTGGGAGCGACCGCGCTCGTGCCGAAGTCGCCGGAGTTCACGGATATCTTCACCGCGAATCCGCTCGCGACGTTCGGCGTGGACGTCGCCGACAACGCCATCTCCGCACGCAGTCGCGGGGTGAGCTTCGACGGCGCAGTCTTGCACTTTGGCGCCACGCGCATTCGCGGCAACTCGATCGCCGGATCGTCCGCCGGCAGCGTGGTCGACACCGCGTGGACGTTCTCGCTGGGCGCCTTCGCTGCCTCGCACGTGGACGTGAGCGAGAACACGGTCGTCCTGAGCGGCGCAGGTCTGGTGCTGGGCGCCGACAACCTGACCGTGCGCGAGAACGAGATCGCCGGCACGGCGAACGTCACGACGGCTCCCTCCACGCAGACAGCGATCGCGCTGGTCGACGGTCTGGACGTGGACGGCATCGATCGCTGCCTCGTCGTGGGCAACCGCATCTCGCACCTGGCGGGAACGGCGATCGGCGTGAGCACGCTCGTGCGGTCCGGCATGATCAAGCAAAACGCGATCGAAGATGTGACGTTCGGTATCGTGATGCACGACGGCAGCGGGGGGAACACACTGAGCATCGAGAACAACCACTTGCTGCGCGTCGGCGACGGGCGCGGGATCGAAAAGACGCGCATCTCCGCGATCGAGGTGCGCGGCCTCGCGTCGGTGGAAATCGCGAGCAACACGATCGACGGCGTGGGGCAGGGAGCTGCCGCGTCGCCGGAACGCGTAGGAATCGTCGTGGACGGCGTGCAGTCGTCGCGCATCGCGGGCAACGACATCACGGACCTCGCGCCGGAGCCGGGGATCGGCGGTGCGGCCGCGGGCATTCTCGTGAGCGGCGCCTTCGAACGCGTGGACATCACGGACAACACGGTGCGCCGCAGTCGCAGCGCGATCGACAAAGCGTCGGACGATCGCTGGTGGGCTTTGCGCTTCGTGGGCAAGCTGACGTTCGTCCCGATCGGGGCTTCTCTTGGTGCGCTTCCGTTCACCCGCGGATTCACGTTCACGTTCGGTAACTTCGTCTTCGCAGCAGACCGCAACGCGGTCACCGTTCTGCCGCGTGGGCGCGGCATCGCGGCGGTGCGCGGCAATCTGTTCGATGCGTTCGGAAGCGCGCCCAGCGTGGAGATCGCGGCGGACGGTGTGTGCATGATGACGGAGAATCGCGTCCTGCTCGCGACGTCGAAAGTGCGCAGCGTCGTGGACCTTACCGCGGGCGCCGCGGTGTTCGGCAACAACTACGTCGAAGGGCCGTCGGACGGCAAGACGCCGTCCGTCACGCTGGTCGTCCCGGCGCCCGCGGGGGCGATTGGCCCATTCACCGTCGTCGGCAACTTGACCAGCGGCCCGATCGAGATGAACGGCGCCGCACTGCCCGCGCAATGGCTCGCCGTCAACACGGTCGCCGTGTAATCCGAAGGAGACTCACCGTGCGCTACGTTCGCTACGAAGACGAGAAGAGCGTCACCGACATTGTGAACCGCCTCCTGCCCGCGAAGAAGAAGCGCTCCGCCGACGAACAGAAACGCGCGGAGGACGCCCTGCTCGCGTGGAACCCGCACCTCGCGAAGGTGCGCGCGCTGCCGCCGGGCGCCGCCATCCTCGTGCCCGACGATCCGGCGTTCGCCGCGGCGCCGACCGCGGAGCCGCTTCACACACCGGCGATGGAGATGATCGCGACGATGCGCGCGGCGCTCGCGGCCGCGCAGCAGCACATCGAGCACACGGCCTCGGCTCGCACGGAACGCGCGACCGCGGACATCGCACGCCTGAAGTCGCGCGACGTGAAGAAGGCGGCCGAGTCGGACGATGGATCCGCCGCGGACATCGCGCGCGTGAGCGACGAGCGCGCCGTGCACCTCGCACACGCGAAGAACCTGCGCAAGGCGGGCGGCAAGATCATCGCGACGCTCACGGCCAACCTCGACGCGGTGGCCAAACGCCTGGAGTAGCGACAGCACGCGCGCGGGCGCCGCAGGTATCACCCGCGGAGCGCGCCGCCTCGCATGCGCCGGCGTCCGCTCCGCCCGCGCCGAATCGCGTGTGCGCGCGCACGCTCGTGCAACGGCAAGAGCCGGAGGGCGAGCCGGCCGACGCCGCGTTGCAGTTGGACGGACGCGGGCTCGCACTGCAACTCGCCACGATGGACCTCTTCTCGTGGCTGCGTCCCGGCACACCGCCCGGACGCTTTGCCCCTGAGGACTTCGCGCACGTGCGGCTCGTGGGGGACCTGTTCCAGAGCGACGGTTCCGGCGGATTGCGCGGCGCCGCGGAGTTCGTGATCGACAGTGATCAGGCCGCGCCGTACGGCGAGGAATCGCGCGTCCGCGTCACCCTGCACTCCAGTCATCCCGGGTGGTTCACCGGTTCGATTGGAGACAGCGCGATGACAGGTGCCTTCACGTTGCAGCTGCGCTACGCCGGACCCGGCGCGGAACGTGGAGCCGGCGAGCAGTACGCGGCACTGCAGGCGCTGACGTTTGCGTCGCAAGCCAATCAGTACTCCGCCCCTCTCACCGGCGCGCTCAATCAAACGTCCTTTTCCGCCCCGGAAGGCGACACGCCCGGCTTCGATCTGCGCGGATCGACGCCGCTGGGTTCGTACTGGGCGAGCACGTCCTCCACCGAGCGGCTCGGGCATCCGCTCACCGGTGCACGTGCGCCGTTCGCGATCGACTATGGCGCGAGCGGCGTCGTGTCCGCTCCGTTCAGTCTGGCGCCCGTTCCCGGATACCTCACCGGACTCGGCGCCACGCGCGGGTCGTACGGCGCGACGTCCGGGTGGACCGCGTCGGCCATCGTGCAGCCCCCGAGCGATGCGCCGAGCACGGATGACGGATCGTCGATCTGGCCCGGTGTTCTCGCGTTGCTGCCTGTGTACACCGAGTTGTCGTACGTGCATCGCGTCGGCGATGGCGCGGACATCGGCGTGCGGTTGTTTGCGAACCCGACGCTGCAGGACGTTCTCGGATGGCCGCCGCGCGCGGCCGCGTCACCCGTGAGCGCGCCGCCGCCGAACGACGTCACCGGCAGCGCGGGCACACCGCAGCCCGAGCCGCCGCGCGAGATGATCGGCGTCCGCGTGTTCGGGAGTTTCTGAGAGCGCGTGACCGAAGGTGCACATCCGAATGGATGAGATGCGACCCGCCGATGGTCGCGTTGAACAGGGGGCGCCTCCCAAGCACACAATTAAGAGTTGGCGATCTCATGGGAGTGTCACGGGGATCAGTGCGAGCCGTGGACGTCACCGCATCGTGCCCCCCGCCTGAGAGCCGACAGAGGAGGAACCCCCCAATGACCAATCCGATCACGACTCGAACCGCATCTACGGTCGTTCTCCTGATCGTTGCGCTCGCTCTCGCTGGCGTCTGCGTGGCCGGGTCCTATCCACCGGGTGTGGAACAGCACCACGCGTCTCCGCAGCCTGGCCAGCCGCCGGCCATCAACGGCTTGATCTTCACGAACACGCACAACTACGGATCGATCGTCATCCGCGTGGACGTCTTCGACAACTTCGGCGGAGATTTCACGAAGTACTGGTGGGTCTACTCGGTCACGAACCTGACGTTCGATCCGAGTCCCGGCGTCACGAACGGCTTCTCCGGGTTCGAAACGGCGCTGCCGTCGCCGGTCCCCGACATCGCGAACGTGGCGACGCCGGGCC
Source organism: uncultured bacterium (assembly GCA_964514075.1). Taxonomy (GTDB): domain Bacteria; phylum Eisenbacteria; class RBG-16-71-46; order CAZEPH01; family CAZEPH01; genus CAZEPH01. The sequence continues at coordinate 10,848 of CAZEPH010000010.1, forward strand.
CAGGCTGGATCATCGACTGCTGCTCCGGATTGCCCGTCGAGTACGACGTTCCCCAGGGACCTGGTGTCTTGCCGGGATTCTCCGGCGTGTTTTCCTTCACCACAGCGCCGCGACTCATCGTCCCGAGTACCGGCTGGTTCCACACATGGGCGTTCGGCGGGCAAACGGACATCATCTACTACCCCGTCGGTGACGAGCCCGAAGTGCCGGACGTGATCAGCGATCCAGGACAGGAGCTCTGTTGCTACAGAGACGCAACGGGCGCGTACATCTGCCAGATTCTTCCGGCCGGCCAGTGCACGTTCATGGGCGGGACGATCGTCTCGACGTGCAACAACTGCCCGCCGATTACCCCCACGGTTCCCAAGACCTGGGGCGAAATGAAAGACCTCTACCGCAAGTAAGAAACGTACCGTGCACTGCGATCGAAACCCACGGAGCCGGCGCGAGCCGGGCTCCGTGGGCGCGTGCGTGAGGCGCGCGACACTGTGCGCGCTGGCGTGTGCGCTGGCCGCGTCCTCTGCGGCCGCGCATGCGGCCGGCGACCCGCCGTCGTATGCGCCGTCGGTCATTCGGCTGCCGATTCGCCTCGAAAGTGCGCCGCTGACCGAGGCGCTGGAGTCGCACGTTCCACGCGCAATCGACGCCAGCCGCGAGTTCGTCCTCTACCGGCCGCGCAAAGAGGAGCCCAGCGATCCCGACTCGGTGTGGGTGCGGTATCGCATCGACCGCGATCCGTTCGTTCTCACCTTCGATGACGACCGCATCGTCGCGCGCGCGCCCGTGCGCTACTGGCTCGAAACGACGGGGGAGGGTTTCGGCGCGGCCTCGTGCGGACTCGACAGCGCGATCACCGGGGAGATCGCCTGTTCGTACGCCGTGGGATGGGACGATGCGTGGCGGCTCGACGCGCGTGCCATACCGCTCGCCACAACGTACGCACGACGGTGCAAGCCCAAGCCGCCGGGCGTCAACTTCACGCGTTTGATCGGCCCCGCGATCGATGCGTCCTTCGTGGTTCCCGCGGCGCGCGCGCTGGTGGAGGCGATACGCACGGACCAACGCATCGCCTCGCTCGTCACCGACGCCTGGAACGCACTCTCGGAATCGCGACCGCTCGGCGTTTACGAGATGTGGCTCGACACCGAGCCCGTGTCGGCCGTGGTCTCGCCGCTGACGAGCCGAGACGGGCAGATCGCCACGGATGTCGCCTTCCTCGTGCACCCGCGCATCGGGACGGGAGAGCCTCCCGCCACGCGGCGCAGCACGCCGCTACCCGAACCGCGTGTGCGTCTCTTCGACGAGCGGCTCGCGGTTGCATTCGATTGCGCCGTGCGATTCGATTCGCTCGCGGCGTCCGTCACGCGACACTGCGCCGCGAATCGCTCGGACTCCGTCACCGTGACGAACGTGCGTGTGGCGCGCCGCGACAGCGCCGTGGTCGTCACCCTGGATCTTGCGGGCCGCGTCACTGTCCCCGTCGAATTGCTCGGGACACCGCGGTTCGATCCACACACGAACGTGTTGTCCGTCGCCGGCGTGGACTTCACCAACGCGACGAAAGCGGCTCTCGGACGCGCCACGGCGCGGCCCGAGATGGAGCGGTTGCGTGAGTCGATCGAGACCGGTTTGCGGTGCGACGTGACACCCGGCGTGAGCGCCTTCCTGGGACGACTCGGCCGCGGGCTCAACATGCCCGTGAGCGCAACCCTGACGCTCTCCGGCGGCGCGATGCAGCGGGAGCCGGCGGGCACGTTTCTCACGGAGCGGCTCCTGGCGGTGCGCATTCTGGCGGTCGGGCATGCCGATCTCGTTCCACTGGCGCCCACCGCTCCCGTACACTCCGGCCCGTCGTCTTCGAAGTGATCGCGGCGGTGACGCCGCCGCCGGCCGCGCACCTAAGGTTGCCATGACACACATTCGCCCAGTGACGTCCGTCATCACCGCGCACAGGCAAACCGAAGGCGCGGGCTTCGCCGTGCGCCGCCCGTTTCCGACGCACACGCTCGACATGGCCGACCCGTTTCTGCTGCTCGATGAAATGGGCCCGTCCGAGTACGCGCCCGGAGAAGCCGTGGGAGCGCCGGATCACCCGCATCGCGGATTCGAGACCGTCACGTACATGATCGACGGCGAGTTCGAACACGAGGACTCCGCGGGGCATCGCGGCGTCTTGCGGTCCGGCGACGTGCAGTGGATGACCGCCGGCGGCGGCATCGTGCACTCGGAGATGCCGTCGCGCGCGATTCGCGAGAAGGGCGGGCGCGTGCACGGCTTCCAGATCTGGGTGAATCTCCCCGCGCGCCTCAAGATGACGCGCCCGCGCTATCAGGAGATTGCGCGCGAGTCGATTCCGCAGGCGGTCAGCTCCGACGGGCGGGCACGCGTGCGCGTGATCGCCGGCGACGCGCTCGGCGCGCACGCGGTCATTGACACGCGCACGCCGATCGTCTTCCACGATTGGACGCTCGAGGACGGCGCGGACGTGACGGTCGATCTCCCGCGCGATCATGCGGCAATCGCCTACGTGTTCGGCGGCGCGCTGCAGGTCGGCGACGACGCACGCGAGGTGCACGACGGACAACTGGCGCGCCTCGGCGACGGCGACGCCGTGCGTCTGCGCGGCGCGGGTCGCGCGCTCCTCCTCGCCGGTGCGCCTCTTCGCGAACCCGTCGCGCGCTCCGGTCCCTTCGTGATGAACACGCGCGAAGAGCTCTTCGCCGCGTTCGAGGACTACCGCTCCGGACGCATGGGCGAGATCACCCGCACCGCTGCTACGCGCTGAGCGTCGCACGCAAGAACCACGCGTGCTTCTCGAACTCCGTGATGATCTGCGTAAGCAAGTCGACGGTGTCCGTGTCGGCGTTCGACTCGGCCACGCCGCGCGCGTCGCGCAGTCCGCTCAAGTACGCGTCAATGCGTTCGGCGAGGGCGATCACGTGATCCATGTCGCGCGTGAGATCGGCAGGATATTCCGCTAGACCGGACGCGCTCGCGACCTGCCGTGTCGTGCCGCGCGCGAGCCCGCCGAGCGTGACCGCGCGCTCCGCGAGTTGATCGTTGTAGTTGGCCAGGCTGATCGCGAACGTCTCGAACAACGGGTGGAGCGCCGGAAACTGCGGACCCTTGACGTTCCAATGCGCCACTTTCAGGTGACTGTGGAGATCGAGGCCGTCCACCAATCGCGCATTCAGCGCCTCAATGATCGCGGTGCGTGCAGTGGCCGGGAGCTGGCTTGGGCTGGCATACATGTGACTGTCTTCCTTTCGTTTCTTCGACGGAGGGCGACGCGCACTCTCGTCCACGAGTCGCAGCATCGCACCCCTCTACCGATTGCTCCAGTACATTGATGCTCCTCGTCCGATAGCCAGAGGCTATCACCTGTCTTCCTGCACGACTGCAGGATCCGGCGCCACTGCCCGTGGCACGCCCAACCCCCCGATCACGCTTAGGGAGGTGAGGGCCGGTCCCGGACCTGCGTCCATCGTGAACTCGACAGGAGGTGTAGCAATGGGAGCTGTCACAATCCGCCGCGCGATCGAGACGGCGTGCGTTCTTGGAGCATTGGCGTTTGCGGCAACTGGTAGGGCACAGGTTGCTCCCGACGCCACTTTCGGGGAGAACGGTCTCGTCAGGACGACGTTCGGCACGCCCGGCTTTCCGGTGCTGAGCGACATGCTGATTCAGCCGGATGGACTCCTTCTCGCCGCCGGGCATCTGGACGGTACGTCCATCGATGGCGGCGTGAGCGTCGCGATGGCCCGCTACTTTCCCGATGGTGCGCTCGACTCGATGTCCTTCGGCGCGGCGGGGCGAGTCGCCGCTCGGATCAGCCTGCGCGATCGGCTCCGCGGCATCGCTCTTCAGGGCGATGGCAAGATCGTCGGAGGCGGACAAACTGCCCCGAGCAACTTCGGAAGCCAGCAAGACGCGTCGGTCTATCGTTTCAACACCGACGGTTCGTTCGATACTACCTTCTCCTCCGACGGAACAGCCGCGCTCGAGTTCACCGGGTCCACGGCCGGAGAAGTGGAGGCCGTTTTCGTGCGCGGAGACGGAGAGATCATCGCGGGGGGCCGGGGCAACCTCAGCGCGGCAGGCGGATCGAACTGTCTGGGGACTGCCTTGTACTCTTCTGGCGGCAGCCTCGACGCGAACCTCGCGCTCGGGGCCCCGGCCAGCTTTTCGAGCGGGTCGTGCGCCTTTCAGAGCGACGGCAGCCGCGTGCAGGTCGGGTTCGACATCAACACGAACAATCTCATGGTCTATCGCGTGACTGCGGGCGGTGGACTGGACGCGACGTTTGCGGGCGGCTCAATCGTCACCGGGATTCCCTGCAACGCTTCCAACCGCCCTCGCGTGCTCGTGCAGTCGGACGGCAAGGTCCTCGTCGGTGCAACAGAAGTCATCAACTTCAACACACAGTGGATGCTGCTCCGGTACCGCGCAGACGGAACGCCCGACTCGACGTTCGGCACGAACGGAAAGGTCACGATCGCCTTCGCGCCCAACGGCAGTGAGTTCGGAGACATGGCGGTTGCACCTGACGGAAAGATCGTCGCGGGCGGGCGCGCTCCCTCCGGCTTCGGGACCGCCGCGCTCGCGCGGCTCTTGCCGGACGGTTCGCCGGATCTGACGTTCGCTCCGGATGGGAAGTACATCAGCCCGCTCGTCACGTCTGGCACGAACTCCTTCACGCGCGTCATGGTTCTCCCGGACGGACGAATCCTGGCGGCGGGGCAGGTCTTCCCGGATGCGTTCATTCTTGCGCGATTCTCCGTCGCGACGACGGCGGTGGAGACACGCGAACGCGCGCCGGCCACGTCGTCCCTGCGTGTCCTCGGCGTATTCCCGAATCCAGCACGCGCGGCAGCAACCGTGCGAATGCTCCTGACGCAGCGCGAACGCGTGCGTGTCACGATCACCGACGCCGCCGGGCGCACCGTCCGTCGGCTCTTCGACGGCGATCTCGCCGCCGGCACGCAGTCCATCCGATGGGATGGTCGCGACGATGCAGGCGCCGAAGTTCCAAGCGGCGTGCACGTCGCGCGCCTCTCCACCGCCGCTGGAGACCGCCTCGTGCGAATGATTCGCCTGCACTAACTCGTCGCTCCCTCGCGGACACGCCGCCTCGCGCGCCACACACGCGCGAGGCGGCCGTTTGCTATCATTCGATGAGGTCCACGCGGCGGCAGCACTTCAGCGCTGCTCCGCTCCTTCGTCGATTGAGGGCGAGCATGTCCGATACCGGTGACGTCACGCAGCTTCTCCAGCGCGCGTCCGCACACGAACCCGGCGCGGTGGACGACCTCTTCGGTGCGGTGTACACCGAATTGCGGCGTCTCGCGGACATGCGCCTCGCGCGCGAACGTCTGGACCACACGCTGCAGGCGACCGAGCTGGTGCACGAGGCGTATCTGCGGCTGGTGGACATCACGCGGGTCCAGTGGAACGACCGTGCGCACTTCCTCGCCGTGGCCAGCCGCGCGATGCGGCGCATCCTGGTGGATCACGCGCGCCGGCGCGGCACCGCCAAACGCGGGGGGCCCCGTGCCCGCACCTTCTCGCTGGACGATGTCACCACGCTCGCGGCGGATGAACCGGACACGATGATCGTGGACTTCGATCGCGCGCTCGAGAAACTCGGCGCCAAGGAACCGGAGCACGCACGCATCGTGGAGATGCGTGTGTTCGGCGGGCTGACGCGGGAGGAGTGCGCGGAAGTTCTCGGGATCTCGACGCGCACCGTGGCGCGTCATTGGGAATACGCGCAGACGTGGCTGTACCGCGAACTCCAGACCCACCCCGCGGGCGACTAAGCCACACGATGTCACGTGCCGCGGACGTGTTTGCCGACGCACTCGATCTTCCCCGGGGTCGCCGCGCCGCGTTCCTGGACCGTGCGTGCGGCGACGACGCCGCCCTGCGTGCCGAGGTGGACTCGCTCCTCGCGCATCACGCGCCGGCGAGCGGTTTCTTGGACTCCGTCACGGACGACGCGCATCGGCCTCTGGTCCTTCCGAACGGCACGCGCATCGGCGCGTGGCGCATCGTGTCCTTCATCGCGGCGGGCGGCATGGGCGCAGTGTATCTCGCCGAGCGCGCGGATGGATCGTTCGTGCAGCGCGCGGCGCTCAAACTGATCGCGCCGACACTCGGCTCGCACGCCGTGCTGGATCGCTTTCGCACCGAGAGGCAGGTGCTGGCCTCGCTCGAACACCCGTCCATCGCGCGGTTGATCGATGGCGGCTCGACCAGCGACGGCGCGCCGTACATGGTGATGGAGTACGTGGACGGGTTGCCGATCGATGCGTACTGCCGCGAACACGCGCTCGACCTGCGCGCGCGGTTGCGTGTGTTTGCCGCGGTGTGCGATGCGGTGCAGTACGCGCACCGCCACCTCGTGATCCATCGCGATCTCAAGCCGGGGAACATCTCCGTCGACCGATCGGGCACGCCCAAGCTGCTCGACTTCGGGCTGGCGAAGGTCCTCGATACGAGCGCGGACACGGCCGCGACGATGATGCATGCCATGACGCCGCGCTACGCGAGCCCCGAGCAGGTGCGCCGCGGATCCGTCACGACCCTCACCGACGTGTACAGCCTGGGCGTGGTTCTCTACGAGGTGGTCACCAACGCACGTCCCTACACGGTGGAGACGGCGACACCTTCAGAGATCGAGCGCGCCGTGTGCATCGACGCGCCGGTCCCGCCGTCGCGTCACGTCCCGCGGTTACCGCGCGACGTGGAGTGCATCGTCTTGCGCGCGCTCGCAAAGGAACCCGAACGCCGCTACGCCACGGCGGAGGAGTTCGGCGCGGACATCCGCCGCTTCCTCGCTGGCGATCCGGTGACCGCGCGGCCCGATACGGTCGCGTACCGGCTCTCGCGGTTCGTGCGGCGGAACGCGTTGCTCGTCGCGAGCGTGGCGGCGATTCTGTGCACGCTCGTCGTGGCGCTCGTGCTGGTGGCGCGCGGGTATCAGCGCGAGCGATGGTCCGCCTACCGCAACGCGCTCTCGGCAGCGGAGTCCGCGCTCACGCTGGGGCAGGTGTCCGAAGCGCGTGCGTCTCTCGCGTCCGCACCGGTCGCGTTGCGCGGCTGGGAGTGGCGGCATCTCGCCGCGCGGTTGGATCGGAGCGAGCGCAGTTGGTCG
>CAZEPH010000011.1:0-17228 GCA_964514075.1 uncultured bacterium
CGGTCGTCGTCAATGCGATGCAATCTCAGGTCTCGGATGAACTCAAGCACGATGGAGAAGAACACACGCGGCAGGTCCTCGATGAAGTACGCGCGCTGCGGCGAGAAATCGAGGCGATGCGCGGGTCGCCCACGTCGATGAAGCACGAGAGGGCGCAAGCAATGGCCTCTGACTGCGGAATCCCGAGCGGCGTGACTCACAAGCACGGAGGGCAGTAGATGATCTGGATTTGGGGAGGGTTCTCTCTCTTTGTGTTGCTGATGCTGGCGCTGGACCTGGGGGTCTTCCATCGGAAAGCCCATGTGGTCACGCTACGAGAGGCCCTCACATGGTCCGGCGTGTGGATCACGCTGGGGCTCTCCTTCTCGCTCTTTGTATACTACGGGTACGAGAACCACTGGCTCGGGCTGGGAAGTACGGCGGACGCCGTCGACGGGGCGATCAACAATGGCACGACGGCGACGATCAAGTACTTGACCGGGTACGTCGTCGAGAAGTCACTGAGCATCGACAATGTGTTCGTGATCGCAATGATCTTTGGCTTCTTCGCGGTTCCACCGATCTACCAGCATCGCGTGCTGTTCTGGGGCATCTTGGGTGCGCTGGCGATGCGCGCTGTGATGATTGCACTAGGCGCAGCCTTGATTGCTCAGTACCACTGGATCCTCTACGTCTTCGGGGTCTTCCTGATTCTCACAGGCATCAAGATGCTGACGGTGAAATCCGATCACACGGACCCCAACAAGAACATCATCGTCCGGCTGACCCGGCGGTTCTTCCCGATCACCTCGCGATTCCACGGGCAGCACTTCGTCGTCCGCGCTGGAGAGCCCGCCTCCTATGAGAGCGAGTTCCCCGGGACAGCAGCCCTCCCGGATGAGGCGGTGGACCGGGCCCGGCCCGGCACGTGGATGCTGACGCCATTGGCATTGGCACTCATCATGGTCGAGTTCACAGATCTGATTTTCGCGGTGGACTCTATTCCGGCGATCTTCGCTATCACGGCCGATCCGTTCTTGGTTTTCACTAGTAACGTATTCGCCATCCTGGGTCTCCGGTCGCTCTACTTCGCGTTGGGCGGCATGCTCGACAGGTTCAAGTATCTCAAGGTGGCGCTCGCATTCGTGCTGATGGTGGTGGGCGTCAAAATGCTGACGGCCAAGTGGCTCAAGGAGATGATCGGAAGCGGCTTCAACTTCGTGCTGCTGGGTGTCGTGCTCCTGATCCTCGCCGCGGGCGTGGTCGCGTCCGTGATCGTTGAACGCCACGGCAGACACAGTCGAGCAACTGCATAAGGCGGACGGTCACGCTCGCCACTCACACCGCTGGGAGGACGACAGGCGTTCGCGTCCTACGCTGACGCTCTTCGCTGCGCATTCTTGATCAGCGCGGCGCGCGTCACGCACGACAGCAGGCTGATGACGCCGCTTGCGATGAGTGGCCAGCATAATTCTGGCTGGAACACCACCATGGTGGGCCAGTAGCTTCCGAGGAGCGCCGGGAATCCCCAGAATACGAACAATCCCCAGCTCAGATCGGCGATTGCCGGACCCCAGAACCACACGCGCTTTCCCGATCGGACGCGCCGATACGTGCGCGCAACGAACAGCAGCTGCATCACGGGAAGCGAGAGCGCCACAGCGACAATCACGCGGAGGATGAAGGGCACCTGCACGGGCGTTGGAGCTTTCCCCATGGCCATCCGCACCACATTCTCCGCTCCGCCCTGCACGTAGATCTCCGGGATTCCGGCGTTGGCATTTACCAGGACGCCGACGCCCCACCCGCTATCCGGTACGACGATGAATCGCGATGCATAGGTGGGAACCGAGCCAGAGATATCCAAGACATCAACGTCATCCAGCTGTCCCCGAGTGAAGCCGAATGTGATGTCCCGTCCGGGCACGATCGCGCCGCGCGACACATGCATGCTCTCGATCACCGCGCGCGAAATGCCTGCCTGTCCTGGCACGACACCTTTATTGGTGTGGGCAATGAGGTAGCGCCCAATGTCCTCCGCACTCGCCATGAGATAGCCGCTGGCGAGTGCCCCGCGGTTCGCGGGCATCCGGTACGGTATCGCCCGTCCAAGGGCGATGGCGTATCCCGCCGCCAGGCCGTCCCGCATCGCATCGCGCCGTTCCGTCCAAGTGTGACGCATGCCGAGCGGGATGAACACACGACGACGGAGGTACTCCGCATACGGCTGCCCGCTCGCGGCCTCCACGATGAGGCCCAATGCGTCGAAGCCCAGGTTGTTGTACTGGAATCCCTCCACCGGTTTCTTGTCCGCCAACCAGCGCAGATGTTCCTCCGCGGATGTGGACGCCGTGTCGTCCTCGGCCAGGAATCGTTCGCTATAGCGCGCGGGGATCTTCCCGCGGTGAACCAGGAGATCGCGGACGGTGATCGTCCGGGACACTGCCGAATCGGCCAGCGTGAACCACGGCAGGTATCGCTGGACCGGTGCGTCCAGCTCGATCCGTCCTTCCTCCACGAGCTGGAGCAGCGCCATCGCCGTGATGCTCTTCGTCGTTGAGCCCAGATAGAAAGGCGTCTGCGGCGTGACTGCTCTGCCGGATGGGTCCGCGATGCCGAAACCGCGGACGTGCACGATCCGGTCAGCCTTGACGATGACCAGCGCGGCTCCGGGGATGTGCCCGCGGCGCAACTCACGCTGGAACACGCTATCGATCGCAGCGAAGTCTTGGGCCGGCGCGAGCGATGTACCGCAGATGCCAGTCACGACGGCGATGAAGGCCGCCGCGAGAAAGGGCGATTTCATCGCGCTATCCCTCCGGGAGGTTGCGCCGGTACTTCTGGCCGACGGGCAACTCCGTCCCGTCTTTGAGAATCACCGCGTAGTCCCCGAATCCCAGATTGCGGAGCTCGGTGATTCTGTCGATTCGGATGATGACGGAGCGGTGAATGCGCACGTACGCCTTGGGATCAAGGCGGCGCTCGAGAGAGCGGAGAGTCTCGCGAATCAGGTGCGCCTGCTGTCCCACATGGAGGCAAGCATAGTTGTCCCGCGCTTCTATCCAGTCCACGGTTCCGATCTCGATGAAAAGCGTACGCTTCCCCAGGGTGACCGGGATGCGGTCCACGTATCCGCCCTTGCCGCCCATGGCTTCCCGGGCGCGCCCCACCGCTCGCGCCAGCCGTTCGTCGTCATACGGCTTGATGAGGTAGTCACCAGCGGCTTTGTCGAAGGCTCTCGCGGCGTGCTCGGCGTGGGCGGTCACGAAGATGACGAACGGCTTGGGTGTCACGTTCATCACGTCCATCACGTGGAACCCGTCCGCGCCGGGCATCTGCACATCGAGGAACACCACGTCCGGTTTCCCCGCGCGAATCGCGCGGACAGCGTCCTGCGCGCTCTCGCACTCGCCGATGATCTCGACGTCCGGATGATCGACGAGCATGGTTCGCAGTCGTGCCCGGGCCAACGGTTCGTCGTCAACGATCAGCGCGCGCATGGTCCGCCTCTCGAAAAGGGATGTCGATCAAGGCGCAGACTCCGCCTGCCGGACGCGCCGACAAGTCGAATGCGTGATCCCCCGGGAAGAGCTGCGCGAGTCTCGCCCTCGTGTTCCCGACGCCGATCCGCTCGCGCCCCCGTGCGTCCTTCGCAAATCCCACCCCATCATCCTCGACCGACAGCACCAGCCGGTCTCCCACGCGCCTCCCCGTGATCGCGATGGCGCCCGGACCGACCTTGGGGCCGATCCCGTGGGAGAGCGCATTCTCCACCAAGGGCTGCAGCAGCATGCTCGGGACACCTGCTCCCATGATGTCATCCGCAACGGAGGTCGTGACGGTTAGCCGCGGCCCAAATCGCATCTGCTGGAGTGCCACGTACAGATTCAGCCGCTCGAGTTCCTCTCCCAGCGAGCACTCTCCACGCGCGCCGTTCTCGAGCGTGAGCCGCAGGAGATCACTCAGCTTGATCAGCATGGATTCGGCGGTGCGCGCATCCGTGCGCACGAGCCCCGCAATAGCATTGAGCGTGTTGAACAGGAAGTGCGGCTGCAGCTCCACGGAAAGTGCGTGGAACTGCGCCCGCGCCAGCGACAGTTTCGCCTCCATCTCTTGCTGCCGTCGGGCGCGCAACATCGCGGACACGAGGTGCGGTGCAAGGAGGAACACCCACGACTGTCCCGCACCTCGCGAGATTTCGACCATGAGTGCATCCGATCCGACCATGTTGCCGGCAACGGGGAGTCGAAGCTGGCTGGCCAGCCCCGCCAACACTCCCGTCAACAGACCCTGGAGTGCTCCCGCCACGACGGCGACGACAACATGCACGGACAGATTTCGCAGGAACACGCCTCGCCGGAGCGGCATCGCGTCGAGCACCAGGTAGAGGCCCGGCAGCACCGCCAGCCATCCCGCCAATCGCAACGCCTGGCCCACGATGCTGCCCTGCGGGTCCAGGACACCTTCCATCACGGTTAGGACCGCGATGTATAGGACGAACGCTGTCCGCTCGATCGCAGAGCGTGTCACGAGTCATCTCTCCTCAGACCTTTCGGAATCTCGAAGGACACGTTGTCTGCCGGCGTGCCGAAATCCGTTGCTTCGATCGTCGTCACGGTCTCTACCTGGTCGCCTTCCGGTCCGGTCAGCAGTCGGTGGACGACCTTGAGCGGGGCCCCCGTTCCCACACTGTCATCGATCGCGACCATACGCCGCGACAGATCGTCGCTGGCGCGGGCGGTTGCATCGAGAACCGCGAGGAACAGGCCGCCGAGAGGATTCGGAAGGCGCGGAAGATCTTCGCTCAACCACAGGTCGAGCGTTTCGTGTGTTGGAATGCGCTTCTTGAAGAGTACCATCCGCATCGTGAGTTGAAAGTTGCGCGTGACCCGTACCCGACGGGTGGCGTACCCCGCGATGGGGGCGGACCCCAACCGCTCGAAGCCCACCGTGATTCTGTCGGCCTTGAGTTTGAGTGGCCCATCGGAGATGGCGTCGTGCAGGGTCGGGCCCATCGCGTTCACATCGATTACCGTGTACTTGCGCTTCTGCGACTTGATCACATAGATGGTCTTGCCGCCGTCGTGGGTCAGCATCACATCGCCGGCGCGATAGTCTCCCATCCCCTCGCGGAAATCCGCGCGGGCCGAGTCGCCGCGGACGACGGTTCTCGCCACGATCGGTGCCTGCCGCGTCACCTTGCCCCTAGGGTCAGTCGTGGTCACCGATACGCTCGCCGTGTACGCGAGCGTGCTTGTTGCAGGTGCAGAGTGCGTCACGACCGCCATCAGAAGAAGAGCGGGCAGCATCAGCTGTTGTCCCGCGGTCGGGAGAACCAGAACCCCACTCGCACATACGGACCGGCCAGGCTCATGACCGGACCGTCTGCGAGGGTGTCCTCGCCGCTACGCCAGCGGATGTCGTTCAGACGGAACATGTACCCTCCCCGCGCGCCCGTTGTCAGTTCGGTGCCGCCGACGCGGAAAATGGGGCGCTCCACCTGAACGCCCGCGATGCCGAGAAATCCGCGGGCGGCGAGGTTGCTGCTCTGGGGATCGGCCACTTCCGCGTCGAATGATGACGCCGTCTGATTCGACAAGCGGACCTCGAGCGAGTTGAAGCCAATGCCAATGGAGGGCGTGATGCGAACGGCCCGTTTGGCGACCACGGCCCAACCTGCTTCAAGCGTGCCGATGGTTCCATGCGCACTCACCGACTGGCTGCCGCTCATCCTCGACTGCGGGAGGAGATTCTCGGTCACACCACCAATCGTCCAGCGGCCGAACCGTGCCTGGCCGCCCGCCCCGACGGTGCCGAAGTGGTCCTCGAGGCCGGGGAATCCGAGGCTGCTCGTAGCCCGGTTGAACGGGCCCATGTCGACGAACAGCGCTCCGACTGAGAGACCGCTTGCTCCCAACTCGATGCGACGCTGCTGCGCTGCCACAGGGGCCGCCAGAACAAGTGCGGCCACCACAACTGGAATAAACGCGTGTGCGATCATGTTCTCTCCGGGTAAAGGTGTCGCTACGGGAGAGAAGCTAGCGCGGAGCCTCCGCCGAGTGGGCGAGTTTGGGACGAAACGCGAAGGCGTGGGGCGAATGCCTGCCGCCATGGGGTGAAACTGCGTTTCGTCGGCCGCGAGGTGCGCTCGTTCTCGATGGGACCCCCGCCGAGGCGCCGATTGTGAGTGATCTCAGCCTCGGGCTAATATCCGGCTCGATCTTGAGCGATTCCTCTGACGGAGCCCGGTCATGCAGAGCGCGAGCCGCAAGAAGCCCGTGGAACCAGCGATACAAGAGGTTGCGTGAATTCGACAGCCGGCCCCACGCTCGCGCTGCGACTTCTCGCGGAGTTGGACTCGTTGCGCCACACATTTGGGCCGGCGGCAGCCACACGTCGCCGCGAGATCCTGACCATCCTGGGCGGCGCGCGCCTACCTACGGCGCGCGCCGTCGAGCGATTCCACGAAGTCTTGTGCTGGGCGCGCGCGTACCCCGACGATCGCTCCACACTGTCCCTCGTCGAGCGCCTGCTCGAGGGATTCGCGGCGCGCTCGGATCTGCACCGCGCGCGCGCGGCGCTGGTGAACAGCGGGCTGGCCGGCTGCGACATTCGATATCACTTTTTTGCAGCGATGGCGGGCTGGCTGGCGGATCGCTGGCCGGAGAGGCTCAAGATCGACTGGTCCGAGATGCACGACAGGGCGCGGCACGACGAGAGACTCGACAAGGTCCTGTCGTTGATCACGACGTGCGCTGAGTCGCCGGGCATCGATGACTGGGACTTCGGCCCGCGCGAGTGGCTGCGACGGTTGTCGGGCCATGGCACGGATGCGACGCTGTTGCTACGCGGCCTCGCAGCCGCCGGAGCCGACGATTTCGTGCGCGAGTACCTCTACGAGCGTCTCGACCTGGATCTCGTGCTCCGCGGCGGACCGGATGGACCGAGCCGCACGTTGGCCCACCACGCGAGGTGCCGGCCCCACTTCCGTCCCACGCCGCTGCGCAGCGATCGCCCCAACCTGCGATCCGCCCTGCGCGCACGTCCACACGCCGTTCGCGTGGCAACGCCGGCCGAAGGCCGGGCGCTGGTGGACCTCGCGCGAGAGTCCATGGTCACGCGCAGCCGCGACCTGGACGTCTTCGCCTACGGCGACCCGAACGACGTACGCCTCATCGACTGGGGCGAGGGCCTGCAGTTCGCGCTGATCGGCTTCGTTCCCGAGCGCCGCCTCCTGCTGGAGTGCGTGTACGGCGCTCTCACGCTGCAATCCGGCGTGCCAATCGGCTATGTCTTGTTTGCCGACCTGTTCGGTTCGTGCGAGACGGCCTACAACGTCTTCGAGACGTTTCGCGGCGGCGAGGCCGCGCATGTCTACGGACGCGTTCTGGCCACGGCGCGACATCTGTTCGGAAGCGACTCGTTCACCGTCATGCCGTATCAACTCGGTGACAACAACGAGGAGGCGCAGGAATCTGGCGCGTGGTGGTTCTATCAGAAACTCGGGTTGCGTCCGAAGGATCGCGCCACTCTCGCCCTCATGCGCCGCGAATTGGCGGCGATGCGCCGCAATCCGCGGCATCGATCGTCGATCGCGACGCTCCAGCGTCTGGCGCGTGAATGTATGTACTTCCACGCCGGGGCGCCGCGCCGTGACATCATCGGCCTCGTGGACATCGGAACCATTGGCCTGCGCGTGAGCACGCTGCTCGCGCAGCGCTTTGGATCTGACCGTGTGGCGGCGGTCACGGCCTGCGAGCGGGAGGCGACGGCGCTGCTGGGCGTGCGACCGCGCGGATGGAACTCCAGCGAGAGGTTGTGGCTCCGGCGCTGGGCGCCGCTCGTGCTGGCACTGCCGGGCGTGTCTCGCTGGAGCGTGGCCGATCGGCGCGAGCTGGCGCGAGTGATCCGGCTCAAGGGTGGGCGGTGCGAAAGCGAGTACACACGCGTGGCGCGCCGGCATCGACGACTGTGGCCTGCGCTGCGCGAACTGGCGCGGTCCACGCGTGGCACATCCGGACCGAGGGGAAAGGTGGAATGAAGAAGAACGTTCTGTTGACCATCGCGTCTCTGCTCTCGATTCTCCTCACGTCGTTCCATCACGCGGACGACGTCGTCCGCGGGATGGCTCCGGGGGGTTTCGAGAACCTCGTTCCTGTGTTGTTCCTGCTTCTCTGGCTGTACGCGACGGTCGCGCTCGCCGGACGGCGAGCGGGCTACATTATCATTCTCGTCCTGTCGCTCCTTGCGTCAGGTCTCCCCGTCGTTCATATGAGTGGGGCGGGACTCGTCGGCGGCGACACCGCCAACTCTCGCGGGGCGTTCTTCTTCGTCTGGACGCTCATCGCGCTCGGCGTCACCGCGCTCTTCTCCGCCGTCCTCGCGGCGCGTGGAATGTGGCTCCTGCGCCGGGGCCATTCGCGGGAATGACAATACGGCGGCGGCATGAGCGCTGCTTCTCTTCGCCGTCCCCTGTCGTGTGGATTCGCACATATTTCAGTGATCGAAGCGCCGAGAGAATGCGACGCGACCTTCCATCGGCGACCAACGGAGTCATTCGTCCGCACCATTTACCCCAGCGGCGCAGCGTCCACACTTGATCGCTGAGTCGTTTCACCGAATCCACTGCCCACTTCGCCCGGGCGTGGCCCGCGCGGGCGGAGCGAATCTTCCCCCGACTACTCGGGAGATGGAGACACTCCATTATGCTCGTGGCGGCTTTTCTCTCTTTGTCCCTCTCCTGCGCGGGCCGCCGGCTCGCGCGCAGCACGGACACCCGCGGTCTTCCGCGGCTCGTTTGGGTCGTTGGACTCTCCCTCCTTGCAACGATGATCGCGACGGGCTCGTGCCTGGCGGCCATCGACACGGTCTACGTCTACTCCTTCGACTTCAGCGTGAATCCTCAAGGCAACCCGGTGGTGGACGCGGTCATCACGGCCGGCGACTCCATCCGCTGGGTCCGGCAGGAAGGAAACCACACCACGACCTCGGTGATCGGTTCGACCGAGCAGTGGGACGCTCCCATCAACGGGACCGATCTGACCTTCACGCGGCAGTTCGCCAGCACAGGGGTGTTCACGTACTACTGCCGGCCGCATGGAACCGACAACGGCGACGGAACGGCGACCGGCATGTGGGGAACCATCACCGTATTGCCGGCGGGCACGGGCGCTTGCTGTCTCCCCGCGGGCGGGTGCGTCGAGACGTCCGCCGCCGCGTGCTTGTCGCAAGGGGGAGACTTCCAAGGGGCCGGCACAACGTGTACTCCGGATCCGTGCCCGAATTCGCCCGTCTCGGTCACGCTCACCGCGGACGCGGACAACACGCTCTACCAGGACGCCGCGGGATCGATCAGCAACGGCAAGGGCCAGTACGTTTACACAGGAAACCAAAACAACGGGCTCCTTCGACGCGGCGTCGTGCACTTCGACCTCGCATCGATTCCTCCGACCGCGCTGATTCAGAACGCCACCGTTCGCCTCTTCTGCAACTCGGCCCCCGGCGTTTCCGTGAACGTCGCCCTCCATCGTGCGAACGCGACCTGGGGCGAAGGAACCTCCGACGCCGGCGGCAACGAAGGGTCGGGGACCACCGCGACGACGA
The DNA here is from genome assembly GCA_964514075.1 of uncultured bacterium. Classification (GTDB taxonomy): domain Bacteria; phylum Eisenbacteria; class RBG-16-71-46; order CAZEPH01; family CAZEPH01; genus CAZEPH01. The sequence goes on from CAZEPH010000011.1 coordinate 9,583, forward strand.
ACGACGCAACGTGGCTCCATCGCTTCTACAACTCGGTTCTCTGGGGCACGGCCGGCGGGAGTTTTGTCTCCACGCCGAGCGCGACCCTTGCGGTCCCGGCGATCGCCAACACCGCCTACGACTGGACCGGCGCGGGAATCATCTCCGACGTACAAGCGTGGGTGAACGGCGCCGCCATCAACGCGGGGTGGGTGATCCGCGGCGACGAAACGGCGAGCACCAACACGCGTCGCTTCGCGAGCCGCGAGACAGGCACCACCGCCGAGCGACCGCAACTCCTCCTGACGTTCCTGCCGTCCGCGCCGACCGGCGCCTGCTGCTTCGACGACGGCACGTGCGACACCCTCACCGCCACACAGTGCGCGACAGCCGGAGGAACCTACCAGGGCGACGGTACGGCCTGCACTGCGGATCTCTGTCCGCTCGTGTTGACGCCGTTCGTGGACGCGCTGCCGCGTCCGGCGGTGGCAGTGCCCGACTCGGGGATGCCCGGCGGAACTGCGTCGTATTCCATCGCGATCACCGAACTCAAGCAGAAGCTCCACCGCGATCTTCCGCCGACTACGGTGTGGGGGTACGAGGGTTCGTACCCCGGGCCGACGATCGAAGCCAGCGTGGGGAATCCCGTCACGGTGCATTGTCTGAACGACCTGCGCGACTCGACGGGATCTCTGCGCACGCAGCATTTCCTCCCGGTTGATCTCTGCATGCAAGGACCCGACGTGGAGGGACCGTCCGCGCGGACGGTCATCCACCTTCACGGCGGGCACGTTCCGCCGGAGAGCGATGGATATCCGGAGCAGACGATCCTCCCCGGCCAATCGCAAGTGTTCCATTACCCGAACAACCAGCAGGCCGCGACGCTCTGGTACCACGATCACGCGATGGGGATCACGCGGCTCAACGTCATCATGGGACTCGCGGGGTTCTACCTCATTCGCGATCCGGCGGAAGACGCGTTGAACCTTCCCGCGAATGCACACGAAGTGCCCCTCGCCCTCCAAGATCGCACGCTTCGCGCGGATGGCAGCATCGTGTACCCCGCCGCGTGGCGTGAGATGGTCTTCGGCGACAAGGCGGTCGTGAACGGAAAAGTCTGGCCCTATCTGAACGTCGATCGTGGGAAGTATCGATTCCGGCTTCTGAACGGATCCACGTCGCGCGTGTATCGACTCCGGCTCTCGAACGGTGCACCGTTCGTCCAGATCGGGACCGAGGACGGGCTCCTCACGGCCCCTGTCCCGCGTGACAGCATCACGATCACACCCGGCGAACGAATCGACGTGGTCGTCGACTTTGCGCCCTACTCGGCCGGCACGGAGATACTGCTCCTCAACAGCGCGCCCGCACCGTTTCCCTCCGGGGACCCCACCATGCCGGCGCTGGCGAGCATCATGAAGTTCGTCGTGCAGGCAGCGGCGGGCCACACGGCTCCTCTTCCGGCCACGCTCGTGCCCGTTTTGCCGATTCCCGAGAGCGACGCGATTCTCTCGCGGGACTTCACCCTTGCGCGGTCACCCGCGCCGGGTCCGTGCGGCGGGACGTATTGGACGATCAACGGAAAGGGATGGGATGAGATCACGGAGTTCCCCGTGCGGGGAACCACCGAGATCTGGCGGTTCCTCAACCACTCGGAGACGACCCACCCGATGCACATGCACTTGGTCGCCTTCCAGATTCTCGATCGCCAGAACTTCGAGATGCAGGGCGATTCGATCGTCCTCATCGGCAATCCTGTTCCGGCGGAGCCATACGAAGCGGGTTGGAAGGACACGGCGCCCGTGAACCCCAACGAAGCGGTCCGTGTGATCGCGCGCTTCGAGGACTACACCGGACGCTACGCCTACCACTGCCACATCATCGAGCACGAAGATCACGAGATGATGCGCCAGTTCGAGGTGGTCGAGCCGGTGACGAGCGCAGAAGAACCCGTGCCGCGATACACGTTCGCGCTCCACGGCGCGAAGCCGAATCCCGCCCGTCACGGGACGCGCATCGGCTTCGAGTTGCCGCACGGCGCACGTGTGCGTCTCGAAGTCTTCGACGTGTCGGGCGGCCTCGTTAGGAACCTGCTCGATGCGCAGCACCCGGCGGGACCGGGTTCGGCAGAATGGGATGGAAGAGACGCGCGCGGGAATCCCGTTGGCTCGGGAGTCTACCTCTATCGCCTCCATATCGAGGGCTCCCGGGAGATCAATCGCAAGATGGTGCTCTTCCGGTAGCATGGTCGCGCGAGCATCCAATTCGCCACTCCCCGACGAATGATAGAGTGGGAGGCGCGGACGCGCGTCGCCCGGCTGCTCGGCGTTCGGTCGCGATGACCTGTCGCGCCTTCGGAAGCACCCAGAGGGAAGTGTGGAATGACGACGAGCACGTTCGTACCGGCGCCGCGCGTGATGCTCACCGGAGCGAGCGGGTACATCGGCGGACGGCTTCTCACGGCTCTCGAGAATCGCGGATGTCACGTCCGGTGCCTGGCGAGGCGCCCGGAAGCCCTCACCGCCAAGGTGCGTCCGCCCACGGAAGTCGTGGCGGGCGATGTTCTCGATCGATCGAGCCTGGATGCCGCATTGCGCGGCATGGACGTGGCCTACTACCTCGTTCACTCGATGGGGTCGAGCGGCTCGTTCGTGGAAGAGGACCGGCAGGCAGCACGACACTTCGGTGAGGCGGCAAGAGCGGCGGGGGTGAGCCGCATCGTGTATCTGGGGGGATTGGGCGACGCTGCCGACACGCTGTCGCCGCATCTGCGTAGCCGGCACGAAGTCGGCGATGTGCTGCGCGAGTCGGGTGTGCCGGTTCTCGAGTTTCGCGCGTCCATCATCATCGGTTCGGGCAGCCTCTCGTTCGAGATGATCCGCTCGTTGGTGGAGCGGCTCCCCATCATGATCACGCCCAAGTGGGTTCGCGTGCCCGCGCAGCCGATTGCCATCGACGACGTGCTGGATTACCTGGTCGCCGCGCTCGATCTTCCACTGTCTCGGTACCGGATCTACGAGATCGGCGGCGCCGATGTGGTGTCCTACGCCGACATCATGCAAGCGTATGCCCGGCAGCGCGGGATTCGTCTACGGATGATCTCCGTGCCCGTCCTCACACCGTACCTCTCCAGCCTGTGGCTCGGTCTCGTCACCCCGCTGTATGCGCGGATCGGACGGAAACTCATCGAGAGCATCGTGCACAGCACCGTGGTGCGAGACGCCGCCGCCCTGGAGACATTCCCTGTCCGCCCGATCGGCATCGACGCGGCCATACGCAACGCCATCAGTCGCGAAGAACGCGAATTCGCCGAAACGCGCTGGTCCGACGCCCTGTCGTCCTCCGGCGCGTTGCCCGCATGGGGTGGCGTGCAATTCGGTTCGCGCCTGGTGGATTCGCGGACCGTGAACGTCTCCGCGCCGCCGAGCGCCGCATTCGCACCGATCCTGCGCATCGGCGGCCAGACGGGTTGGTATGCGTGGAATTGGCTGTGGCGACTACGGGGCTATCTCGACTTGCTCGCCGGAGGCATCGGCATGCGACGCGGGCGGCGTTCGGACACGAGCCTCCGTGTCGGCGACACGGTGGACTTCTGGCGAGTCGAGAAGCTCGAGGCCAACCTGCTGCGACTCGCCGCGGAGATGAAGTTGCCGGGACGGGCGTGGCTGGAGTTCGAGGTGGGGGGGAGCGGGTCGTCGGCGACCATCCGGCAAACCGCGACGTTCGATCCGGTTGGGTTGCCGGGGCGAGCCTATTGGTACGCGCTGTTCCCGGTGCATCAGCTGGTGTTCGGCGGAATGTTGCGCGGAATCGCACGCGCCGCGCTGCGTGAGAGAACAGGTGTCGGCGATCACTAGAGCACAGGCGGTCCATCCGTCCCTTTCGAAGCAGGTGCTCGGTCTCGCCGGCTGGCTCGCGGCCAGCTTCGTCGCCGGCGGCATCGGCGCCTCGGCCTCCGCAAACGCCGGCGCCTTCTACTTGCAGCTGTCGCAGCCTTCGTGGGCTCCGCCGTCGTGGGTCTTCGGCCCAGTGTGGTCGGTGCTCTACGTCCTCATGGGCGTGTCGGCATGGCTCGTTTGGCGCAGGCACGGCTTTCGCGCCGCACGCTCCGCGTTGACGCTCTTCGGCGTTCAACTCCTCGCCAACGCACTGTGGACGTGGCTGTTCTTCGTCTGGCACCTCGGCGCCGTCTCGCTGGCGGAGATCGCGATTCTGTGGTTGCTCATCGCCGGTACGATCGTGGCATTCTGGCGTCTCCATCGAATGGCCGCCGTCCTGCTCGTGCCGTACCTGGCGTGGGTCAGCTTTGCATCCGCGTTGACCTTCGCTCTGTGGCGGCTGAACCCTGCGGTTCTCCGGTAGGCCGATCGCGGCCTTCACAGTGGAGAGCGACAATGTCCCACGCGAAGTTCGGCACATTCGACGACCTGATCGAAATCACCGACGAATCTCTGCGACCCGTTGTCGCGCGCTTGCGCCAGATCATCCTCACGATTCATCCGGACGCGTGCGAGGTCGTCCGCCTGGGTGACGGCGCCGCCACATATGGTCTCGGTCCCCGGAAGATGATCGAGGGCTGCGTGTACCTGATGCCGTACGCATCTTGGGTCAACCTGGGATTCTACAAAGGCGCTGACTTGCCGGACCCCGCGCGAGCGTTGGAGGGGACGGGAGCAAAGATGCGTCACGTGAAGATACGGTCCGTTGATGCGGCCAACCGACCGGTGGTGCGAGCGCTCATCGCGGCAGCCTTCGAGGAGCGAAAGAACGCTTTGGGTCGGTGAGCGCAGTGCGTGCGGACGCTTCGTCCGCGCCGTACAGACGCGGTCGCAAATGCGGTATCGTGCCGAGTATGCACCACGACGCGCTCCGCCCAACGGGAGACGATGCGCTGCGCGCGGAGTACACGGCGCGCCACGCGGCGCATGCGCGTGCGGCCGCAACGTGTGCGGCCCGGAGCCGTGCGCTGTCCGTGTGGCGCATCGTGTCGTTCTGCGTCGCCGCGGCGTTGGTGTTCGCGGCTGGACGGTGGCATGCGGCGCCGGCGTGGGTCGTCCTCGTGCCGGTGTGTGCATTCGCCGCGCTGGTCGTCGCGCACGACCGCGTGACGCGCGCGCACACGCGCGCTCAGCGCGCCGTGCGCGTGTACGACGACGCGCTCGCCCGCCTCGGCGATTGCTGGATGGGACGCGGCGATGCCGGAGAACGCTTCCTCGATCCGCACCATCCGTACGCCGTCGACCTGGACGTGTTCGGGCACGGTTCGCTCTTCGAGTTGCTCTGCACCGCGCGCACGGCATCCGGGCAGCGCACTCTTGCGCGGTGGCTTCTCGCACCGGCCACGCACCAGGAGATTGCGCGGCGTCACGCAGCCGTCGCGGAGCTGCGCGATCGGCGCGATCTGCGTGAGGACGTGGCGCTGGCGGCGGAGGACTTTTGCTCGCGCGGTGACGCGGACGCGCTCGCAACATGGGCCGAGGCGCCGCCGCTTCTGCGCGGTGGTGCCATGCGGGCGTTGTGTCTCGCGCTTCCGCTCCTCACGGCGGCCGCGATCGCGGCGTACTTCCTGCGCGTCGTCGGGCCGGTTCCGCTCACCGGGGTGATCGCCGTGCACACGGCGATCGCGATCGCGCTGCACCGGCGCGCGAGCGCCGTTGTGCACGCGCTGGAGAAGCCGTCGGAAGATCTGGTGGTGCTGGCGCCGCTGGCCGCGCGCATCGAGCGCGAGCCGTTCGCGGCGGAGGCCGCGCGCACGCCACGGGAGACCTTGCGCGGCGCCTCCGGCGAGCGTGCGTCGCACCGCATCGCACGATTGCATCGCTACGCGGAGATGCTGGAGTCGGGACGCAACCAGATGTTCGCGCCGTTCGCAGCGCTTCTCCTGTGGAACACGAACCTCGCGTACGCGATCGAGGCCTGGCGGGCGGACAACGGCGCTCGCGTGCGCGCATGGATCGACGCCGTCGGAACGATGGAAGCGCTCCTCGCGCTCGCCACCTTCGCCGACGAGCACGCGGACTACTCCACGCCCGCGCTCGTCGACGAGGCGCCACTGTTTGACGCGCGCGCACTCGGGCACCCGCTTCTCCCGCGGACGCGCTGCATCACGAATGACGTGCGCCTCGACGGCGCGACACGCGTCCTCATCGTCAGCGGATCAAACATGTCGGGGAAGAGCACGCTGCTGCGCGCCGTGGGCGTGAACGCCGTGCTTGCGTTCGCCGGCGCGCCGGTGCGCGCACGCGCCCTCACCCTCGCGCCGTGCGCGATCGGCGCCTCGGTCGTGATTCGCGACTCGCTACAGGAAGGCAACTCGCGGTTCTACGCCGAACTGCAACGCATGCGACACATCGTCGACACGGCGCACGGCGGCGCCACGCTGTTCCTGCTCGATGAGGTCTTCCACGGGACGAACTCGCACGACCGGCGCATCGGCGTCGACGCGGTGGTGCGCGAGCTCGTCGCCCACGACGCCGTGGGTCTCGTGACCACGCACGACCTGGCGCTCGCTGAATTGGAGCGTACGCTCGCACCGCACGCGCGCAACGTGCACTTCGTCGACCACCTGGAAGACGGCCGCATGACATTCGACTACCGCATGCACGACGGCGTCGTGCAGAAGAGCAACGCGCTCGAACTGATGCGCGCCGTCGGTCTCACCGTCTAGAGGAGGACGCACCCACCGTGCTCGTGTGGATGGATCTGGAGATGACGGGACTCGATCCCGCGCGGCATACGATCGTGGAGATTGCCACGATCGTCACGGACGACGAGCTTGCGATCGTCGCGGAGGGCCCGGACATCGTGGTGCACCAGCCGCCGGAAGCGCTCGCGCGCATGGACGACGTCGTCCGCACAATGCACTCGTCGTCGGGTTTGCTCGCGGCGATCGACGCCTCGCGCGTCTCGCTCGAGGACGCGGGCGCCCAGACGCTCGCGTTCATTCGCGCACACGTGCCGACGGCACGCACCGTGCCCTTGTGCGGCAACTCGATCGGCACGGATCGCCGCTTTCTCGCCGCGTACCTTCCCGCGATCGAGGAGTATCTGCACTACCGTTCCGTCGACGTGTCAACGATCAAGGAGTTGTGCCGGCGGTGGTATCCGCGCGTGTTCGACGCACTGCCCGCCAAGAGAGAGGCGCACCGTGCGCTGGACGACATTCGCGAGAGCATCGACGAACTGCGACGCTATCGCGCGGCGATTTTTCTGGAGACGGCGTGACGGCCGTACTACCCTCGCCGTCGACGACGCGGTTCGAGTTGAACGCGCACCTCGCCTCGTTCGGTGCGGAACCGATGGATGCGACGGTGACGATCGTCCTGCGTCCCCGCGCGGAGCGCGTGCGCCGCGCGTTGATGGCTTTCGGCGCGTGCATGGGCTGCGCCGCGGTGGGACTGTTCATTCCGCTCGCGCACTTCTTTCTCGTGCCGGGGTTCACGATCGCGGGTGTTGCGCTCGGTGTGACGCGCCTGCGGGAGGACCGTTCGCTCGTGCGCGTGCACGGCGTGTGTCCCGCGTGCCGCGCGGCCATCGACATTGCGCCCGGCGGCGTGATCCGCGACGCGCGCGAACTGCGCTGCCCGGCGTGCGCGCGCACTCTCACGCTGACGATCGACGCAGCAAGCTGGCCGGTGGAACCTCGCGGCTAACCGCGCTAGTATCCA
>CAZEPH010000012.1:0-16584 GCA_964514075.1 uncultured bacterium
ATGTGCTTCGACGACATGACGTCGTATGCGCCGCCGTAGGCCTTGCGCGTGATCACGGTGATCTTCGGGACGGTCGCCTCGCAGTACGCGTAGAGGAGTTTCGCTCCGTGCTTGATGATTCCATTCCACTCCTGCGCCGTTCCCGGAAGGAATCCCGGCACGTCCTCGAACGTGATGATCGGTACGTTGAATGCGTCGCACGTGCGAATGAAGCGCGCTCCCTTGAGGGATGCGTCGATGTCCAGTACGCCCGCCAGAACGCTCGGTTGATTGCCGACGATGCCCACCGTGCGCCCGCCCAGCCGCGCAAAGCCGACCACGATGTTCTGTGCGTAGTGCTCGTGCACTTGGAGAAAGTCGCCGTCGTCCACGATGCGCGCGATCACGTCCACCATGTCGTACGGCTTGTTCGGCTCGTCCGGCACGATGTCGTTGAGCGAAACGTCGCGCCGGCCGGGGTCGTCCGTGCACGCGACGATGGGCGGGTCCTCCGCGTTGTTCTGCGGCAGGTAGGAGAGCAGCCGTCCGATGAGCCGCACGCATTCCGCATCGTCCTCGACGAGGAAGTTGGCCACGCCGGACTTCGCGTTGTGCGTCATCGCACCGCCCAGTTCCTCGAACGTCACCTCTTCGTTCGTGACGGCGCGGATGACGTCCGGCCCCGTCACGAACATGTGGCTCGTGTTGCGCACCATGATCACGAAGTCGGTCAGCGCGGGCGAGTACACCGCCCCGCCGGCGCAGGGGCCCATGACCGCCGAGATTTGCGGCACCACCCCGCTCGCCATGACGTTGCGATAGAAGATCTCGGCGTATCCGCCGAGACTCTGCACACCTTCCTGAATCCGCGCGCCGCCCGAGTCGTTGAGTCCGATCACGGGCGCTCCGTTGCGCAGTGCAAGGTCCATCACGTTCATGATCTTGCCCGCGTTCGCTTCCGAGAGCGTTCCGCCGAACACGGTGAAGTCCTGCGCGAACAGGTACGTGAGACGGCCGTTGATCGTGCCGAACCCCGTGACCACGCCGTCGCCCACGACCTGCCGCGTCTCCATGCCGAAATCCGTGCACCGGTGCGTGACGAACGTGCCGGTTTCCACGAACGACCCCGGGTCCAACAACGCGTCGATTCGTTCGCGGGCGGTCATGCGGCCGGCGGCGTGCTGCTTCTCGATGCGCTCCGGCCCGCCGCCGATTATCGCTTGCTCTCGCAGGGCGCGCAGTTGGGCGAGGCGAGCCTCGTGGATGGTGGTGCTCACGGATCCTCCGATCATGGGACGCCGGTCGTCGACCCGGCCATGCTAGGGAGCGGCTCCAGGAGCGTCAATGCGCCTTGCATGCCGCCACCACGTGGGGGGCGGGGGCGCGGGAATGCGTGCGCGTTCGTCGGGCGTGTGTGCGCGCCGGCGGGCGAGTTCGAGGCGCAGACTCTCCTCGCCGCGCGCCATGGCCCAGCGATGGTTCGCGGAGAACACGGGACGCAGGAGGAACGTGAGGGAGCGCAGAAGCGGCTTCTCCGCCCGAATGCGCCAGTCGTAGGTGACGCGCACGTCGTCTCCGATCTGCTCGAACGACCAGACGCCGCAGCCGACGAAGTCCCCTTCCGCCGCGATCGAGAACCCGCACGGCTTCTCCGAGGACACCACAGCGAACGACCACCGGAGCGTGTAGGGCAGCCACCCGGCCGTGTGCAGTGCGATCCGCCGGCCAATGCCGTCCGCCGATCCCGCGTGCAGCTCGCTCACCTCGAGATACACGGACGGCCACCATCGAGCGAGCCCGGGTGCATCCGAGAGGATGTCCCACACCTCCTCGCGCGTCCCGCGGAGGGTCCACACAGTGACGAAGTGGTACTCGGGAGTTCCCATTCGATCCCCTCCGCGGACGAGCGTGTCGTTGACGCCCTCGCTGTCGGTTGCTAGCATCAGCGGCCGTTGTGATCCCCGGCGCATGACGCGCACATCGCCTCTCTGCGAGGTTTGCGTCCGCAGTTTGGCCGGACCTCGGCCCAATGTCGATTCTCAGTGCCAGCACTCACACGGAGACAGCCATGACGCTGCGTGGCCTCACACCCTCGGTTGTTGCTTGCTTCACACTCCTCGGCGCCGCCGTCGCGTGGGCCACGCCCGCGCCGCGCTCAGGACTGCCGATCACCGAGGCCGCCACGTGGACCCCGCGCACAGGCGACGGCCTCCAGCCCGCACGTGCCGGAGCGTCGGCCGTGTTCGACCAAGCCCGCAACCGCGTGATCGTCTTCGGCGGCTCCGCGGGCGCGTTCCGCAACGACACGTGGGCGCTCGATCTGAACACGAACCGCTGGACGCAACTCGCCACGACCGGTATCAACCCGTCGCCGCGCGAGTGGCACACGGCGACGATCGACGCGTCGGGACACATGATCGTCTACGGCGGCTGGGATGGCCGCCATTTGAACGACATGTACTCGTTGGATCTCACCACGCTCGTGTGGAGGCGGCTCACCGTGTCGGCGCGCAGCGCGCTGTCTGCCCCACTTCGCTACCAGCACTCGTCCGCCCTCGTCACAACGCAGCAGGACACGGCGTTGTACATCTTCGGCGGATACGACGGCGACAGCCTCTCCAACGCCGTGTACCGCTACGTGCTCGGGTCGCGCGACCCGCGCAACACCAACACGTGGAGTTTCTTCACGACGGTCGCCAACTCCAAGCCGCCCATCCGCCGTGGCGGAGCGACGCTCGTCGTCGACTACGCGCCGACGGACACGTTCCTCGTCGTGTTCGGCGGAACGGACGGGACGCGCTTCTTCAACTCGGGCGGTCGCCTGAGCCTGTCCTCCGCGGAGTGGGACACGTCGTTCATCGCCGTGGCCGGGCGTCCGTCGATCCGCACAGGACATGCGTCGGCCTACGATCCGGCGACGCGCACGCTCACGATCTTCGGCGGATGGAACGGCGGGACGCAACTCGCCGACGCGTGGTCGGTCGCGATGGGTGGAACCGCGCCCGTCTCGTGGTCGCAACGCACCGTGAGCGGCGCCGCGCCGTCGGGTCGTGCGGACGCTGCGTCATGCGTCGCCAACGGGAAGCTCCTCGTGATCGGCGGGACGACGACCGCCGGTTTGAACGCGGATACCTGGAGCCTCCCGCTCTCCGGAGGCGACTGGAGCGCCACGGCGTTGTCCGCGGCGCCCGGTGCGCGATTCGGTCATGCGCTCGTCCTCAACACGGCGAGCGGGAAGAACCTGCTGTACGGCGGATCATCGTCGTACAAGGAAGCTCTCTCGGACGTCTGGGAGTACGATGCTGCGGCCGGCACGTGGACCAACCTGAACGTGCCCCCCCCCATAGCGGGGGAGAAGACGCACGCGGCGCGCATTCGGGCCGCAGTGGCGTACGCCGGGGGGACGCACGACGCGCTCTACGCGTTCGGCGGCTTCACTGGCGCGTACGATGACACCATGTGGGTGCTGTCGCCCGCGACCGCGACGTGGCGCAAGGTACCCGCAGTCGGACCGGCGAAGCGCGAGAGCGCAACGCTCTCGTACGATGCAGCACGCGATCGGTTGATCCTCTTCGGCGGATTCAACGGAACGTACCTGTCCGACCTGTGGGCGTTCAACCTCGCGTCGGAAACGTGGACGCAGTTGCCGTCGCTTCTGGGTGCGGGGCGGGCCGGACACGTCGCCGCGATCAACAACGCGGGGCTCCTGGTCGTCGCGATGGGCCGCGGGACGAGCGGACTGCTCTCGGAGATTCGCACGTTCGACCTGACCGCCCCGACTCCGACGTCGTCGACGTGGCAACTGGTGGCGGAATCCGGCACTCGCCCGCTGCCGCGGATGTGGGCTGCCGCGGCGTCGATCGGCAACACGGTCTACCTGTACGGAGGCGCCGGGCCGTCGGCAAGCGCCTCTGCGCCGCTCCTGTCCGTCGCATACGGCGACACGATCTTCGCACTCGCTGCGGGGACCTTCACGTGGTCCGTCGCCGGGAGCGGTCTCGCGGTGAACCCCGGTTCGCGTCTCCTCTCCGCGATGGCGCCGAGCTCCACGACCGGGCGGCTCGTCCTCTACGGCGGCGGAAGCGATGGATCGCCCTTCGGCGACACGTGGACGGTCGCCGTGGACGGCGGGAGCGCACCGAGTGCCACCGCATCCGTCATGTCGGACGGCAGCGTCGCCGTGCGGTGGAAGATCGATCCGATCGCACCGAGCGCCGGCTTCACCGTGCTGCGCTCGAACCCGAGCGGCGAGGAAACCGTCGTGGCCGTTGTCTCGGCGGCCGCGCATGCCGGCAACGACGGATGGATGCAGGCGTACGACGTCTCCACGCGATCCGGGACGTACCGCTACACGGTGCTCGATCTCTCGACGGGTGCGCGCGTGGTCGCGGGCGATGTGGTCGTGCCCGACCTGACGTTCACGGGTGTGGCGCGTCTCGTGGTGCGCACACCAGCGCGGGCGCCGCTCGCGCTGTCGTTCGCGGCGCCGAACATGATCGCCGCTCGCCGCACCCCCACGCACACGCCGGAAGTCGTGGTGTTCGATCCGGCAGGACGCATCGTCAATCGTGTGGCGCTTGTGCGCGACGGCGCGAATCGCTACGCCGCCGTGTGGGACGGGCGGGACGACAGGGGCCACGACGTCCCGTCGGGCGTGTACCTGCTCCGCGCAACGGGCGACTACGGCGATACCGCTGGCGGTCGCCTCATCCTCACGCGCTAACTACGACGACGGCGCGCGACGGCGCTGCGACCGATCTGCCAGGTCGCGAGCCATCGCCGCCGTCGCGTCTCTCGCTTCCGGCGGCGCCAGGACCTCCGCACACGGCGCCCATCGCAGAGCCTGCCGCGCCGCCCACGCCCGCTTCGTCGCGCGAAACGTGACCACCACCGACTCGTCGGACTGCGCTTTCGCCGCCGCGTACTCCTCCGATGCAAACTCCGCGAGCGGCGGATCCACACGCATCGTGACCTCCGCGCCCGCCGACGTGGCGCGCATCATCGATGGCGTCACGTAGTCCGAGGGACGAAAGTCGGACGGGATCTCGTACCGCTCGCGCGTGGGGGCCGCGACTTGGATGCGATCCACGCGCAACGTGCGAATCTCGCCGCGTGCCTCGCTCCAGGCGATGAGATACCAGTGCCCGCGCGCGAACACGAGGTCGTACGGTCGCACGCGGCCCGTGTGCATTTCGTCCGCGCTCTCGCTGTAGTACGTCGCATCCAGCGCGCACTGATCGGCGAGAGCCTGCCGAACCGCGGCAAAGGTGGACGCATCCGCCCCCGCGCCGGCCTCCCACGAGACGCGGCGCGACAACTGCGACATCGCGCCGCGCGTGTCGCCCGAAAGCGCCTCTTCGATCTTGCGCGCAGCCGATCGTCCTGCGGGGAACGCGCCCGGTCCACCGCCACTCTGTTCGAGGTACCGCAACGCTGCGAGAAGGCTCACCGCCTCCTGCGACGTGAACCGCGTGGCGCCGCGGAATCCGTTCGCCCCGCGCACGTAGACGCGGCCGCGCTCGACGTACGCGTCGAGGTAATCATCCGGGGTGAACGGGGGAATGCCGCACAGCGACAGGCGCTCGAGATCGCGCAGAACGTCGCGCTCCGATTGATTCAGCGTTCGGGCGAGCCGATCAAGCCGCATACCGGGACGGCGGTGAACGAGCTGCAGCAGGAGCAGCAAGCGTCGCGTATCCGACCGGACGCGAGCCACTAGGCTTTCCCCGCCGCGCGACGGCGCGGCGCGACCGCGCGCGTGTGTCGCGCCGCCACCTGCTCCGCGAGCGCGCGGACCTCACCGCGCCACGCGGCCGGCTGCACGATCTCCGCGGCGCGCCCCATTCCAAGAACCCATCGCAGGAGCGCCGCGCGATCGGTTGCAGTGAGCTGCACGGTCACGCCCCCGTCGTCCTCGCGCGCGATAACCGCGCCGCGGCCGATCGTCCGCTCGACGAGCCACGCGATGCGCCGGTCCACGCGCACGGTCACGTCCACGGGTTGGTCGGAGCCGAATTCCCACGGCTGCTTCTCCGCGTAGCGGGCGAGCGAGAACGACTCGGGGACGGCGAAGTCCGGTCCGCCGCCCTTCTGCGGCAGCGCCTCGATGGATTGAATGCGGGAGACGCGGAACATGAGGATGTCCGTGCGCTCGTGATCGAACGCGATCAGGTACGGCACGCCGCGCCGAATCAGCAAACCGTAGGGATCGATCGTGCGCAGCTTTGCGCCGTGCCGGCCGCGCGTGTGGTATCGCATGCGCAGGCGGCGATTGTCCGAAAGGGCGCGCCGAATCGTCTCGAGGAGCGCGCGTTCGCGCGGGTCGGCGGCCGGAGCGGGTGCAACGTGCACGCGACGGCCGAGCGCGCCGCGTACCGACGTCGGGAATCCGGGAAGGCACACGAGTTTCGTCCACGCGGCGAACGCATCTTCTCCGAGCGCTTGCGCCATGCGCGCCGCCACGCCCTCGGCCATCGCGAGCGCGACCGCTTCGTCCTCGGTGAAACTGATCGACGGGAGGAAGTACCGCCGCCGGTCGATGATGTAGCCGCCTTCTCCTTCCTCCTCGATCGGTTCGACGTATTCCAGCGGAACGCCCAGCGCGCGCAGATCCTCTTTGTCCCGCTCGAACTGCCGCTGGACCGAGGCGACATCGCGACCGACGGCTTGATACGCGGGCAGCTTGCGGATCTCCGACCACGGCAACGGCAGCCGCGCGTGCAACAGGAGCAACAGGAGATCGATCAACCTCTCGGAACGCTTCGCCGCCACACCAAATCCTCCGCCCTTACGCGTGTACGTCGTTCAGCGGTCGCGACCATACCACGCGTGTCGCCTCGGTGACGAAACCGTCCGCGCGATACAACGCCACGGCGGGCAGGTTCTCCTCGTCGACAATCAGCACGATGCGCGAGGCCTGCGGCGCGAGCCACGCCACGCCCCATCGCAGGAGCGCGCGGCCCAAACCGATGCCGCGCGCGCGTGGATCCACGGCCAGCACGGCGATCTCCGCGTGATCGTCCCACACCGCCGTCCGGCACGACCCGACGCACGCTCCGTCGCGATACGCGAGAACCAGGCCGTCGGCGCGGAAGTGCGGGGCCTGCGCGATGGTGCGTGCATCGTCGACCCCGACGGGAAACGATCCCCAGTGGCCGGCGAACGACGCGTTGTAGCTGTCGGTCCAGTCATGGAGCATCGCCTCGCTCCCGTCGAACGCTCGCACGACGATGCCCGCGGGCCACGCATACGCGTGCGGCGCGCTCCCCGAGGGCCACCGCATGTGCAGGAACCGCCGGTTCTCCACGAAGCCGTGCGCGCGCGCGAACGCTTCGGAGGGCACGGACGGGAGACGCGCTCCCATGCGCACCTCGTGCGGCCCTCCCTCCATGGAGCGGTAGTGCGCCGTTACGGAGCGCAGGAGCGCCGAACCGACGCCGCGTCGGCGCGCCTCCGGGAGAACGCCGATACGCAGCATGGCCCACGGAGGATCGTCGGGCAGGGAAATGACCAGAGCCGCGCCGCACGCGCGCCCGTCCACGAGCGCGAGTCGCCCCGCCGCGCGATCGCAGTACGGATCGGCGAGTTGAACCTCGGGCGGACCCTGCGACGCGAAGTGCTCGACGATTCCCGGCGTGCGCAGGATCGCGCACATCGCTGCGTGGTGCTCCGCCGCATACGGCACGATGGTGTGCATGACGCACACGCTACCCAACGTCCCCTGTGTCCCGCAACGGCGCCTCGTTGACCACCGCGCGCGGGCTTCCTATAGTGCGCGCACTCGTATGACCACTCCGAACGACGCCATGTGCTACGCCTGCGGCCCGCAGAATCCGGTGGGGCTGCACCTGCGGTTCGTGTCAGGGCCCGACGGCTCCGTGTCCGCCGCCTTCACGCCGCGGATGGAGCACCAGGGGTATCGCGGGATCGTGCACGGCGGATTCCTCGCACTCGTGCTCGACGAAGCGATTGTCGCCAGCGTCCACTGCGCGGGACTGCATGCGGTGTCGTCCGAACTCACCGTGCGCTTGCTGAAGCCCGTCTCGCCGGGCGACACGCTGGACGTGACCGCGAGCGTGTCCGCGCAGGCCGGACACCGCGTCACGGCCGCGGCGACTGCGCGGCGTCGCGCCGACGGAGTGCTCGTCGCACGTGCGACGGCTGCGTGTGTGCAGGCGCCGCACGGGTCCGGCACGCACGGACACGCCCCGGTGTATCCCGCATGACACAGCACGATCCTGTCGTCATCGTGTCCGCCGTGCGTACGCCGATCGCGCGGTTCCTCGGATCGTATGCGTCGTTGACCGCGGCGGACCTTGGTGTGATCGCGGTGCGCGCAGCGATCGAACGCGCGGGCCTCGCCGCGCACGAGGTCAATGAGGTGATCATGGGAAACGCGCGGCAAGCGGGCGGCGGACCGAACGTCGCGCGCCAGATCGCCGTGCGCGCCGGATGCGGTGAGGACACGCCGGCGTTCACGGTGAACGAGGCGTGCGGGTCGGGGCTCAAGGCGGTGCACCTCGCCGCGCAGGCGCTGCTGCTCGATGAATCGCGCGTCGTCGTGGCGGGCGGCGTCGAGAGCATGACGCGCGTGCCGTATCTCCTCGAACGCGCGCGTCTCGGGTATCGCCTCGGGCACGCACGCGTGACGGATGGCATGTATCAAGACGGATTCCTCTGTCCACTGGCGGAACAAGTGATGGGCGAGACGGCGGAGACTCTCGCGGACCAGTACGGCATCACGCGCGAGGAACAGGATGCGTACGCTGCGGAGAGCCAACGCCGTGCGGGTGCGGCCCTCGAACATGACCGCTTCGCTGCGGAACTGGTCGCCGTGGATGTCCCGGGAGCGAAGGGCGGCGTCGCAACGGTGACGCGCGACGAGCACCCGCGCCCGTCCACGACGGCAGGCGATCTCGCACAACTCGCTCCCGTCTTCCGCCCTAACGGGTCCGTCACGGCGGGCAACTCCTCGGGGATCACCGATGGCGCCGCCGCGCTGGTGCTGATGCGGCGCTCCGAGGCGGACCGTCGCGGGTGTGCGGCGCTCGCGCGTCTGGATGCGTGGGCGCAAGCGGGCGTCTCGCCTGCGGTCATGGGGATCGGGCCCGTCCCCGCGGTCCGGTCGCTGCTCGAGAAGACGCGGACGACGCTCGGGGACTACGACCTCGTCGAACTGAACGTAGCGTTCGCCGCGCTGGTCCTCGCGGTCGATCGCGACTTGCGTTTCGACCGGGCTCGTCTCAACGTGAACGGCGGCGCCATCGCGCTGGGGCACCCGATCGGAGCAACGGGCGCGCGCATTCTCACAACGCTCGTGCACGAGATGCGCCGGCGGGATGCCGCGCGTGGCCTGGCGACGCTGTGTATCAGTGGTGGCATGGGACTCGCCGCGTCGGTCGCGCGCGAGTCCGCCTAAGGAGAGACGCGATGCCGATCGTACCGCCTGACGTTCATGACGTGGCGATGCGCGTGATACCCAAGGATGCGCGCGCCCGTTTGCGCACGGCGCTGGCCGTGCTCAACGACCTGCCGCCCGGATCGCCGGTGCAGTCGCCGGAGGTCGCGTTCCACGAGATATCGCTCCGCTCCGTCGTCGTGTTCGGATCGATCTGGTGGGCGGCGCTTTGGGGCCTGGTCGGCCTGATCGTCGCGTACTCCGTCCTGCAAACCGATCTGGACGCCGAGCGCGCGGCGCTGATCCTCGTGACGTACCCCGTGGGCGGCGCGGTGTTCTTCACGTTGTTCACTGCGGCCGTCGCGGCCGTGTACGACGTGGTGGCGCGGCGCTTCGGCGGTTTCGCCGCCGTGCTGACCGAAATGCACCAGTCCGACATGGACAGCAACGAGCTGGTCGTCACCGTGCACCGCGTGCGCCTGCAATCCGCAGCGATCTTCGGCGCCATCTGGTGGATCGCGCTGTGGGCCGTCGTCGGTTTCCTCGTCACGCTGGGCGAGATCTCGACGCTCAATCACAACCGGTTCGGCATGTACGCGTTCTTCTACCTGCCGGTGATCTACGGGTTGTTGATCTTCACGCCGGTCACCGTGGTGCTGACCGCGTTCTACAACATCGCCGCGAGCAAGCGGCACGGATTCGTGCTGGGCCTCACCGAGTTGGAGCAAGTGCCGTCCGGGTCGGGCATTCGTGTGACGATCCATCGCGTGGACTTGCGCTCGGTGCTCATGTTCGGTTCGGCGTTTTGGTTCACGGTCTCGCTCATCATCGGGTTGTCCGCCTCCGTGCTGGACGCCGTCGGCGTCGTCGATCTGCCGTTCGGAGCGCTGACCGGGTTATTCGTTCTCGCGGCGACGATTCCGCTCACGCTCCTGTCCGCGGCGCTCACGGTCGTCTACAACGGCGTCGCGCAGAGTTACGGCGGATTCACGGTGACGCTGAGCGTGCCGCCGGAACTCCTGCAGGCCGGACTCATGCACGATTTCGCGCACGCACAGGAGCGCGCGCACACGCCTCCCACCGCATCCTGAGGAAACACGCGTGGCCGCTGACTCGTCGTTCGACATCGTCTCTCGGGCGGATTGGCAAGAGATCAAGAACGCCGTCACCATGGCGCAAAAGGAAATCGCGCAACGATTCGACTTCAAGGGCGTCCTCGCGGAAATCGAACTCGGGGAGGACATGCTCACGTTGCATGCACAGGATGAGAGCAAGCTCACGAGCCTCACCGACGTCCTCGCCTCGAAACTCGTGCGGCGCAACATCTCGCTCCAGTATCTGGACTACGGTGCGATCGAACCGGCTTCGAAGGGCTCGGTGCGGCAAGTCGTCACGGTGAAGAGCGGACTGGAACCGGACGTCGCGCGCCGCATCGTCAAGATGGTGAAGGACAGCAAGCTGAAGGTGCACGCACAAGTGCAGGACGACCAGGTGCGCGTGAGCGGCAAGGTGAGGGACGACCTGCAGAAGGTCATCGCTCTCGTCCGCCAACAGGTCACGGATGTCCCGCTGCAGTTCGTGAACTACCGCTAGAGGAACGCACGTGCGCGATCTGTGTGAGAGAGCTCTCAATGCGGCGCAACTCGCGGGCGCCACCTACGCGGACGCGCGTCTCGTGGAGTCGAGCGCGGAGACGATCACCGTTCGCAGCGGCGAGGTGACCGCCGTGGGCTCGACGCACTCGAGTGGCCTCGGCGTCCGCGTCATCGCCGACGGCGCCTGGGGATTCGCCGCAACCGCGGACAGGAGCGTCGAGGCTGTCGCGCGCGCCGCACGTCGCGCTGTCGAGATCGCCCGTGCGAGCGCGTTGGCGTTGCGCGAACGCGTGTGCCTCGCACCCGTTGCACCGGAGACGGGCCGATGGGACAGCCCCTGCGAGATCGATCCATTCACCGTATCGCTGGAGGACAAGATCAGCGTGCTCCTCGCGGCGGACGCCGGGATGCGACGCGTGGCCGGCGTCGCGGTGGCGGAGTCGCAATTCTACGCGTGGGACGACCGAAAGACGTTTGCGTCCACGGAAGGCGCGTTCCTCGAGCAGCGCATCGTGCAGACGGGCGCGGGGATTCGTGCCACAGCGGTCGGTGCGGGCGAGGCGCAGTCGCGCTCGTATCCCAACAGCTTCGGCGGCGCGTTCGAAACGCGCGGGTTCGAGTTGGTGCGCGCCATCGATCTGCCCGGGAATGCGGAGAGAACGGCGTCGGAGGCCGTCGCATTGCTGAGCGCGCGCCAGTGTCCGTCGATCGTGACGGACGTGATTCTCGACGGATCGCAGATGTCGCTGCAGGTGCACGAGTCCTGCGGCCATCCGATCGAACTGGATCGCGTGCTGGGGAGCGAAGCGAACTACGCCGGCATGAGCTTTCTCACGCCGGAGAACCTCGGTCGCTTGCAGTACGGATCGCCCGTCGTCACGATTGTGGCGGATGCCACGGCGCCGTTCGGTCTCGGGAGCTTTCGCTGGGACGACGAAGGCGTTCCGGCACAGCGCGTCGAGATCGTGCGCGACGGCATCTTCGTCGGGTACATGACATCGCGCGAAACGGCGGCCGCTCTCGGCCTCGCGCCCAACGGCACGATGCGCGCGGACGGATGGCAGCGCATCCCGCTCATTCGCATGACGTGCATCAATCTCGAACCGGGAGCATGGACGCTCGAGGATCTCGTTGCCGACACCGACTCGGGCATCTACATGGAGACGAATCGCTCGTGGTCCATCGACGACAAGCGGTTCAATTTCCAGTTCGGCACCGAGATCGCATGGGAGATCAAAGGCGGCAAGCGCGGCGACATGCTCAAGAACCCGACGTACACGGGCATCACGCCGGAATTTTGGAATCGATGCGACGCGGTGTGCAACGCGGCGTACTGGCGCAACTGGGGCACGCCGAACTGCGGCAAGGGACAGCCCTCGCAAACCATGCGCACGGCGCAAGGCGCCGCGCCCGCCCGCTTCCGCGGCGTACGCGTCGGTGTCGGATATGGATCGTGACGCCGCGGTCGTGACGGAAGACGACGCGCGGCGCATCGCCGCGCGCGTCCTGCAACACGCGGACGCCCACACCGGCGTGGAAGTGGTCTTGCACTCCGCGCGTCACGCGGTGACGCGCTTCGCCAACAACGCGATCCATCAGAACGTCGAGGACATCGATCACACCGTCGCCGTTCGCGTGGTGGCCGACGGACGCTCCGCATCGGCCACCACCAACGCCGTGGACGACGCTGCGCTGGACGCTGTGGTGGGCCGCGCGCGCGCGCTGGCGCGCGTGCTGCCGCACGATCCGGGAACGCCTCCGCTGAGCGCGCCGCAAGCGATGCGTCCACTGGACGGCGTTGCGCCTGCGACACTGCAGGCCACGCCGGCGGATCGTGCACGGTGTGCGTCGCGCATGATCGACCGCGCGATCGAGGCGGACCTCACCGCGGCGGGCACGTGCGTGACGGACGTCACCGCCTCGGTGGTGGCGAACTCGCGCGGCCTGTGGCGATACCACGTCGACACGTCCGCGGGCATCACGCTCACGGCGTACGGATCGGATAGCTCCGGTTGGGGCGAACACCAGGCGCGCGACTTCGAACAACTGGCAGCGGACGACCTGGCGCGTCGCGTCGTCGAGAAGGCCCGCCGCGGGCGCGATCCGATCGATCTCCCCGCCGGGGAGTACGACGTCGTCCTCGAACCGAACGCGGTCGCGGAGTTGGTGGCCTTCCTGGGGTGGCTGGGATTCGGCGCGCAGAGCTACGACGAGGGGCGCAGTTTCATGAGCGGCCGCATCGGCGAGACGATCACCGGTGAGGCCATCACGATCGTCGACGACGTCCGCGACGCGCGGGCCGTCGGCGCACCCTTCGACGTGGAGGGCGTCGCACGCGAGCGCGTCACATTCATCGATCGGGGTCGAGCGCGCGGCATCGTCCACGACACGCGCACCGCGACGCGCGCCGGTTGCGCGTCGACCGGTCACGCGTTGCCGCAGCCGAATCCGCTCGGGCCCATCCCACTCAATCTCGTGGTGGCCGAGGGAACGGCGTCACTCGATGCACTGATCGCGTCGACGCGGCGCGGCATTCTGGTGACGCGCTTTTGGTACAACCGCGTCGTGGATCCGCTGCGCACTATCATCACCGGCATGACGCGCGACGGGACTTTCCTGATCGAGGATGGCGTTGTGACGCGCGGCGTGAAGAACATGCGATACAACGAGAGCGTCTTGGACGTGCTGTCGCGAGCGGAGGAGATCGGTGCGAACGCCGTGTTGACCTCGGGGGTCGTGGCTCCGGCGATGCGCGTGCGCGGGTTTCGTTTCACCGGCGTAACACGGTTTTGACGGCAGGCAAAAAAAATTGAGCGAGTGGTCCGCGCGGCCGTTCCCCCCTCAGACAACTCAGCGGCTGCTTGTTCCTGTGCAACCGCTGCCGTCGGAACCACTCACTCGTCGCCGTAAACCCGGCTCCCTCGACGGGAGTTCCGGCTGATTGCGAGCGCTCTCGAGAATCTTCGCGATGGCGCCCCCGCGCAAACCACTGCTACACTGCAGTTCTTCACCGCCGATAACCCCTTCTTGCGACGACATCGCCCCGCGCCACCGAGGAGACGGTCACCGTGGACCAGGCCCGCGACAGCTTCTTCCGGCACTACCTCGGCCTGCCGGTCATCGACGCCGGGGGAGAGCGCGTCGGCCGGATCACAGACCTCGCGGTTCGCATGGGGGAGGAGTTCCCCAGCGTCTCGAGCCTCGCCGTGCAGGTGCAGATGCGCACGTCCCGTTTGGGCACCTCTCGCTATACCTGCATGATTCCCTGGGACATGGTGGCCGAAGTGCAACCCGGCGGGATTCGCCTGACGCGTTCGATCCGCGACCTGCCCGTCGGAGAGGTCGGTGACGATGAACTGCTCCTGAAGAAGAACATCATGGACCAGCAGGTGGTCGACGACAGGGGCAAGAAGATCCTCCGCGTGAACGACATCAAGCTCTCGCTCGACGATGGAATCCTGCGCCTGGTGGGCGTGGACACGGGGATGCTCGGATTGCTGACGCGGCTCGGACCGATGCGGAGGATGCCGGCGCTGGCTCGGTTCTTCCGGATTAAGATCATGCAAAACATCATCATGTGGGATATCGTCGACGAGTTCGATCGCGAGATGAACCGGATCAAGCTCGGCATTTCCCAGGAGATGGTGAAGGATCTCTACAACCTGTAACCGAAGGGAAGTGATGGGCAAGAGAGACCCCGCTGCGGTTCCGGCCGTCGCGAGCTAGGTCTCCAACCGATGCACTTATCGCAACTCATTGGACTTCCCGTACTGGATGGCGTCGGGCGCAAGATCGGAACGTTGCGCGATCTTCTCGCGCATCCCGGCACGGGTGAAGCGGTCGTGACCGGTGCACTGCTCGCGCTGGCGAACCGGCGTGAAGTGTTCGTCCCACGTAGCTTGCTCTCGGAGATCTCGCCCCGGCGCGTCCTTCTGGACGCAGCGCCGGAGTCGGTGGGTCAGGGTGAAGCGCCTTCGGACGATCTGCTCCTTGTCGACGACGTGCTGGATCACCAGGTCGTCGACCTGCGCAGTCGGAAGGTTCGTCGCGTGAGCGACCTTGAGATCACGGGCGCTCCGGGACGGCTTGCCGTCGTGGCGGTCGATTGCGGTGTCTCTGGGCTCCTGCGACGTGTCTCCGGGCGGCGCCTCTTCGGCAAGCTCGCGTCTACGGGAACGCGTATTCCGTGGGGCGAAATCGAACTGCTGCGTGACGACGAGCCGGGCCGGTACGAGAAGCTCGAACGCATGCACCCCGCGGACATCGCGGACATCGTCGAGGAACTCGGCGCGGGGCAAGGCGGCGATCTCCTCGAACACCTCGACCCGGAAACGGCGGCTGAAACGCTCTCCGAGGTCGAGCCGGAACTCTCCGGCATGATCGTCGAAGGACTCGAGAGCGAAGCCGCTGCCGATATCCTCGAGGACATGCCGGCGGACGACGCGGCCGACATCATCGCTGACCTGCCCGAGAGCATCCAGGAGGACGTGCTCGAGGACATGCAGGAAGAGGAGCGGCGCGAGGTCGTCGAACTCCTGCAGCACGAAGACGACACCGCGGGTGGGACCATGACGACCGAGTACCTCTCGGTTCCTTCCACGGCGACCGTCGGTGCAGCCGCTGATGTATGGCGTGAGCAGGGGGAAGAGGTCAAGGCCGCGACGTACGTGTACGTCCTGGATGCGAACGGCGCCGTGCTCGGCCAAGTCACGCAGGGCTCGCTCCTCGAGGACGTCACGGCGGCGGTCGACTCCGTCATGGAGCCGATCCACGCGACGGCGAACCCGGAGATGGATCTGGAAGACGTCGCCGAGTTGCTCGCGAAGTACGATCTGCTCGCACTGCCGGTCACGGAGGAAGACGGTCGCCTCCTCGGCGTTGTGACGGTCGAAGATGTGCTCGATTACTTGTTGGAGAAGTCGGGGCGGAAGAAGAGGTCGCGTCGCTACCTCTGAGCGCCTCGCCGCCGTGCGTGGAGATCGCGCTGTGACGGAAGGAGGACGCCATGGAGGCACCAGACATCCGGCGACTGCTCCCACGGCGCGTTCTCCTCGTTCTGAGCGTCGTCGGGCCGGGGCTCATTTCCGCCGCAGCGGGTGACGATGCCGGCGGCATCGCGACCTACTCGGTCGCGGGCGCGCGGTATGGATACCAGCTTCTCTGGGTGTTGGGTGTTCTGACGTTCTGCCTTGCGCTGTTCCAGGACATCTCCGCGCGCATGGGTGCGGTCACGGGCAAAGGGCTCTCCGACCTGATTCGCGAGGAGTTCGGCGTGCGTCTCACGCTGGTCGCGATGGCTGTGCTCCTGATCGCGAACACAGCAACCACGGCGAGCGAGTTCGCGGGCGTGGCGGCGAGCCTCGAGTTGTTCGGTGTGTCGCGTTTCGTGAGCGTGCCGTGTGCCGCCCTCGCCGTGTGGTTCCTGCTCGTGCGCGGCTCGTATCAGGTCGTGGAGAAGATCCTCCTCGCGATCAGCATGGTGTTGCTCTCGTACGTGGTCGCGGGGGTGTTCGTCCGACCCGATTGGTCGCAGGCGACCGCCGCGCTGGTCATCCCGAGCGGACGGATGACGCCCGAGTTCCTTCTTCTTACGATCGCGGTGGTCGGAACGAC
>CAZEPH010000013.1:0-16428 GCA_964514075.1 uncultured bacterium
GCACTCGCTCCGCCGTCGGCGAGCGGAACCTCCCGCTGGTCGAGTCCGCGCACGCGCACCGCGTCGTCCAGCGACCGCAGCGTGACGACGGCGCTCCGGGCGATGGCGCCAATGTTCCGCAGATCCACGACGATGCGTTCCGGTTCGATGCGTTGCGCCGCACTGAGACGCCACGCGGGCGCGGCTCTCGCCACGCGTACGGAGGGGTGGAGGCTCGTGAACATGGTCACGAGAATGGACGTCGCATCCTGCGCGGTGATGTCGAAGCCCACCTCTGCATACGTGCCGTCGTGCAGCCGGCTCGCCGGGACGGTGTCCGGCCCGAACCGCAGGCGCTGGAACACGCCGGGGAACGGATCGCCTGTATCGCCGCTCGTGCTGAAGTTGAAGCCCTCGAGTTGGCGCAGGTTGTCCGCCTGAACGATCGCGACCTTGTACCGTTGCGGGTTCGTTTGCAGCGCGACACGTTCGTCGACGTGATAGAGGATCAGGCCCGCGCCCGGGAGCGCCGCGTCGAACCCGATCGCATGGCGGTTCTCGAGCAGGAAATACTCCGGGCCTGCGGCGGCGTGCGTTGACAAGCGATAGCTCGATCCGTCGCTCTCGATCGGCCGCACGCGTTCGCGTGCGATCGTCCCGCGGACGATCGTCGGCTCCACGAATCCGAGCTGCGACTTGCACCAGGCGTCGAGATGCGCGGGAGAGTCGCCTGGCGTGCGCCCGTTCCAGTTCCCCGTGCCCATGAGCGACCACCGGCCGAGACCCGACGCGCCGATGTTGCCGCCGATGTCGTAGAGGTCGGGCAGTCCCAACACGTGCCCGTACTCGTGGCAGAACACGCCGACGCTTCCATCCTCCGGCTCCATCGAATAGAGCCACGCCGTGGTGTTGTCGTAGACCTGCGGCGAGTGCACGCCCCACTCGTGGCTATGGATGTCGGTCACGTCGAGGGTTTGCTCGAAGCCGCGGCCCGCGTGCACGACGAAGATCCCGTCCACGAGGCCGTCGTCGTCGAGCGATCCGTCGAGCGCGGAGACGCCGTCCGGTCCGTCGCTGTCGAAGGCACGCATGTCGACGCCGCTCGCGTGCGCGGCCGCGAGCGCGTCCTCCGCGAGCTTCTGCGCGTTGTGCGGGTAGCTCCCGAAGCCGCGCAAGCCGTCGACGTAGTAGGCGTACGGCTCCGGCATGCGAAACCACCCCGTGACGCGGCCGTCGGTCACGTCGTACCGACCGCGCGACACCTCGAGGAAGTAATCGCGCAGGCTGCCGCCCGGGCGGCCTTTCAGGAAGAGCAGGCTGTCGTAGTGTGCAGGGTCCGTCGTCGCAGGTTTGTCGGAAAAGTCGACGAGGATGACGAGTGCGGCACCGTGCACCGTGACGTTCGCCGGATGACGATCGAGATGCAGGGCGACGCGCGGATCGGGCACGTTGACGCCGCGTTCCTGGAGCGATGCCTGAAACGCTGCTTCGATCTGCGCGCGGGCGCGCCCCATTTTCTCGAGGCGTGCGTTCGCCTCGGGCGACAGCGGGGCCGCCACACAGACGCACACGGGGGCGAGCGTCGTGCTCGCCGCGATCAACCACATCCGACCGTTCATCGCAACGTCTCCTGACGAGAGGAGCGGAGCATGCTCGGGGGGACGAGCGAGGGACTGGGTGCTGCGCGTTACGTGTCGGCCGGCTCCTTCGGTGGAAGCGGCGGCACGGGCGTCAGCGTGAGGTGCGTCGGCGGCTCGTTCGGAAGCCGCCATTCGATGTACCCGTATCCGAGTGCGTGATGCACGCGATTCGCTTCGTCGGTGGCCGCGCGGAACGCGTCGGCGAAGCGTGCCCAGTCCTGTGCGCGAATCGCGTCCTCGATCGGCGCGAGATACGTATCCACGTACGATCCGAGTGCACCCTTCATCTTCGGACGCGTTAGGCCGCCGGTCCCGAACATCTTCTTCATCCCGCGGAAGCAGTAGTGCGCCAGGTCCCAGTTGCCGCCGTGCGCCGCGAAGTACATCGTGGCGTACCGCTCGGAGATCTCGCGCATCACGCGGCCCAGTCCGGGAGCGAGCGACGCGAGTTGATCGAGCGTCAGCTCGCCGTGCTTCGTGCGTCCGACGGGGGCGTCGCTCATTGCGTCACTTCAGCGTGAGGAGATACGCGGTGAGAGCGGCCACTTCCGCATCGCTCAGGTGGTACGACGGCATGAACGCATCGGCCTTCGCGCTCTTCGGGTCCTTCAGCACGGCCGTGATCTGCTTGTCCGTGCGTTGCGAGCCGATCTTCGACAGATCGCCGCCCTGCGTGCGCCCCACCTTCTTCACCATGTGACAGGCGAAGCAGTCGTACGCCTTGAACAGAGCCGCACCCGCCTCCTCCTTCGTCTTCGCCGCGGCGATGACGGCGGGCGCGTCGACGGCCTTCTTCTGCGCTGCCAAGAACGTCACGAGCAGGTCGAGCTGCTTGTCCGTGAACGGGTACTTGGGCATGACCGTGTTCTTCTTGATCGCAGCCGGGTTCTTGATCCACGCGCGCAGCCAGTCTGCGTCACGATGATTGCCGACCTGATCGAGCGACGGCTCGAAGGCGACCACCGTTCCCTTCTTCCCAAGCGTGTGGCACGTAAAGCAGGACGGCTGTCCGCCGGGAGGGCTGTCCATCAACTTGAGCGCCGCTTTCGCCGTCGCGTCTGCGGGGCTCGCGGCCGGTTTGGAGTCGCCGGCCAGAGCCACGATGGCGACCGCTCCCGCGAGCCCCATTGCACACAACACACCGACGCCGAACCGACGAAGCATGATGAATCCTCCGGGAGAATCGAGGAAGAGTGGAAGGGCGAGGGAGCGCGCCGCAGTGTAGAAGATGCCTACGAGACGGTCAAACCGGACCCTGGCGGTCGCGGTTCCGTTGAAGTGCGCGCGAACGCACGAGCGCGGCTATACTGCGCGCATGGCCAAGAAGACCGCTGCGCGCCCCGAGCGCGCCCTCGCGCGCGGGGCGCGCATCCAGTCGGGTGTGATCCTCTGCGTCCTCGCCGTGGTGCTCGGCGTGTGGACGCGCCTGGACGCGAAACCTCCTGCGCCCGAACGTGCCGCACTTCGCGCAGAGGTCAAGGCGAACATCGTCGCGGATCTGCAGCGTGCGGGATCGGCGGCCACGCGGGAGGACGCTTCCCGCCTCGCCGACCGCCTCATGAAGAGCGGCCGCTACGCGATCCGAACAGGGGACTATGCGGGCACGACGATCGACCTGGATCGCGAGATCGCGCAACTCCTTCCGGCGATCGAATCGCTCTACACGTTCTCGTACAAGACGGATCGCTACTGGTACCTCCCCGACCCCGACACGTATCACTACTTGGCTGCGGCGGATCGCGTTCTCGTAACGGGGCGCGCATGGGCGCGCGGACCCGACGGCCGCGAGCGCGATCCATGGTCGCTCGCGCCAAAGGGATTTCGCACGGAGAGGTCGTGGCATCCGCGCGTGCTGGCCGTGTGGCACAACTTCCTCACGAGCATCGCGGGCGATCGTCCGTTGCAGTGGACCGCGGCGTGGTTCCCGGTAGTGGCGAGCGTCATCGCCGCGCTTCCGCTGATGGCGCTCGCGCTGATCGCCGGCGGAACGTGGGCCGCGCCGTGCGCAGGCGCTCTTTTCGCCTTCACGACCGCCGTCCTCGGCCGCACGTTCTGGGGTCACGCGGATACCGATCTCTACAACGTGTTCTTCCCGTGCGCGGTCGCCGCGCTGCTCGCGTGGGCGCTCGCGAAGCTCGCGCGGCGCGAGTTGGCAGGTTCGGGCGCAATGGTGGCGCTCGCAGGCGGTCTGATCGGCGTGCATGCACGTTTCTGGATCGCGTGGTGGGCGCCGTGGATGATCCTCGGCATCGCCGTGATGATCGCTGCGTTTGCCTTGGCGACGTTCGATTGGTCGCGATCGAACCGAGCGTCGTCCGACGCGGCGATGAAGTCGATCGTGCTGCTGCCGGTGGCGTATATGCTGTCGTCGCTCACGTCGGTCGCGCTTTTCGCGGGCATCGATGCGATGGTCGACGCGTGGCGCGGCCCCGCCCGCTTCGCCGGGGCTGCACTGCACGCGCCGCTCTCGGGGCTGTGGCCGAACCTCTTCGCAACGGTGGGCGAACTCGCCACGCCGTCCGTAGCCGACCTTCTGCGCGAGACGTGCGGGTGGCCGGCGTGGGCGCTCGCGGGCGCAGGTTTCGTCTTGTCCGTGATGGATCGTGAACGGCCGGGACGCCGCGCGATCGCCATCTTCCTCCTTGCGTGGCTGGCGGCCACGGGTGCGCTGTCGATGCGAGCAGTGCGCTTCGCCCTGCTACTCGCGCCGCCTCTCGTGATTCTCGCGGGAGTGGGAGCCGCGCGTGTCGGTGACCTGGTCGCGCGCGTCTCGGCACCCGTGCTCGCGCGCGTGCTGCCGCGCGCCGTCACGGCGTGCATCGTCGCGTGCGCGCTCGTCGCCAGCGTGATTCTGCGCCCCGGCGGTGCAGCGAGCGCGGCGCACCGTGCGGCTCTCGCCGATCTGCCGCAGATGAATGCGACGTGGGGGAACGTGCTCGCGACCGTCCGGGCGCAGACCGATCGCCTCGCGATCGTGACGACATGGTGGGATGCCGGACACCCCGCAAAGTTCCTCGCACGCCGCGGCGTGAGCGTCGACGGGAACACTTTTCAAGAACCGGAAGCGGTGTGGGTCGCGCGCGCGTTGTGGACGGCGGACGAAAACGAATCGGCGGGCATCATCCGGATGCTGGATGCGGGCGGCGCATCGGTACTGGATACGCTGACCGCGGCCCTGGGCGGAACGGCGCGCGCGGATCGCGTCCTGCGCACGCTTCTCGCGGCACCCGATTCATCTACCTTCGATGCCACGGCGCGGGCGGCGCGTCTGTCGAACGAGGTCGTGCAGCGCGTGCGCGAGATGGTGCGCGCACCAGCGCCGCGTCAGCGAAGCGGCGTCTTGGTCGTGTCGGAGCATCTTCTCGCGGAGGCGCCGACGTGGGGTGCGGTCGGCGCATGGGACTTCGCGCGGGCCGCTGCGGTGCGCGAAGTGCAGGCCGCGCATGGTGCGACCGATTCCTCCGTCGAGCGATCGGTCGCACGGGTCGCCGGGATTTCGCGAGAGGAAGCGGCGATACTCGTCGCGGAGCTGCGGAGCGTGGCGGACTCCGAGCGAGTGTCGTGGTGCGGCCGTGGACCCACGATCGCACGCGGACCGGAGGCGACACGCTTCGACGACACGGGAACCCTGCGCACGCCGAGCGGCGCATGGGTGCGGTTCAGCGATGGCGTCGCCGGCCTTTCGCCGCTCGACGGCGGCGGAACACCCGCCCTCGTCCTGTTGCCCACCCCGGACGGCGGGCCACGCGCGATCGAAACAGCGGGCGCGCGAACGGATCTTGCGCTGATGGTCGTTCCCACGAGCAGCGGTGTGTCGATCCTCACAACCAACGCGTCGCTCGCGCGCAGCACGGCGATGCGATTGCTGTATTACGGAAGCGCGGGTCTCACGCGCTTCGCTCCGCTTGCGTCGGAGGACGGTGTTCGCGCCGGCGCTGTGCGCGCCTATCGCGTGTTGTGGTAGTTACGCGGGCGGGACGCTGCGCAGAAACGTGGTGAGCGCGGCAGCGAACGCTTCGGGCGCTTCCATGTTCGACATATGACCGGCGCCGCGCAGCGACACGCGGCGCGCGCCGGGGATCTGTTCCGCAAGTGTGGCGGCGCGCTCCTGGAACTCCGCAAGATCGTCCTCTCCGGCCATCACGAGCGTGGGGCAGACGATCTCCGAGAGCCGCTCTGCCGTGGACGGCGCGTCGTATCGCGCCGGATCGTCGTGTACCCAGTGCCATCCCGAGTAGTCCGTCACCATCGATCGGAGCGCCGCGGCCACCAGCGGTTTGTCCGCGAGCACCGCGAACAGCGGGTGTCCGAGCCAGATCTCCTTCGCCGCATCGATGCCCTGCGTGCGTGCGGCGTGTACAACGCGCTTCCACGTCGCCCGCCACCCGGCGCTCCAGTCCATCCCGTCCACGGTTGCGTCGACGAGGACCAGCGCGCGCGTGCGCTCCGGAAACGCGAGCGCGAACTGCGCGGCCACCATTCCGCCCATCGAGAGACCGACGAGCACCGCTCGATCGATGTGCAGGTGATCGAGGAGTGCACGGAGGTCGTCCGCGTGCGCGTACGACGTGGCGCCCGGCAGTGCGGACCGCCCGAATCCGCGTAGGTCGTAGCGCACGACGCATGCGCCTTGCCGCAACACCCCGGCGTTGGAATCCCACATGCGCGCATCGACCGAGAAGCCGTGGAGGAGAACGAGCGCCGCACCGCGCCCGTCCATCTCGTAGTACACGTGCGTGTCGTTGACGTCGGCGTGGGGCATGACCCTCTCCAAGGTCCGCACGGAGCGACAGTGCGGAGTGCGACGTGCGTGTTGCGCATTGCCTGCGCTATGCAGCGTCAGGAGCGCCGGGTCTCCGACTGCGGAGTCGCGGCACGTGACTTGCCGTCATTCTCACTGAATGACTGCGCGTCAGCAATCTCCCCTGCGCACCGCTTCGAACACCGTCGAAGGAGAATTGCCATGAATCGTCGCGTCGGGTCCATCCGCACCCTGCTCGGTATCGTGCTATCCGTGAGTGCTCTCGGCGTGGTTGCCGGGTGCACGTACGATTCCGCGCCGACCGGCATCAATCGCGACGCCCCCCAGGGCGTACAACTCGCGATCGCGCCGGATTTGGTGAACTACAGCTCACAGCAGACGCAGCAGTTGCTCGACTCGGGCCTGCCTGCAGCGTACATGCTCGTGAACGCGCGCAAGGGCGGCAAGATCACGAACGGCGCCTTCACGCTCACCATTCCCGGTGGCGCGCTGGCGCAGGACACGCAGATTTCGCTCGCGCCGGCCAGCGCGTACCAAATGGCGTGTCAGGTCGAGCCCACGGGTCTGCAGTTGCGTCCCGGCTATCAGGCGACGCTTGCGTTCACGTGGAGCGGAACGGATGCGGAGTCGGCTGCTCCGAGCTCGCTCAACGCGCGCTGGTTCGATCCATCCAACT
This sequence comes from uncultured bacterium, assembly GCA_964514075.1. Taxonomy (GTDB): domain Bacteria; phylum Eisenbacteria; class RBG-16-71-46; order CAZEPH01; family CAZEPH01; genus CAZEPH01. The sequence goes on from CAZEPH010000013.1 coordinate 7,058, forward strand.
CGCAGTGGGTGCGGATCGATGGCGCAGGCAACGCTCAGAAGAAGCGCTTCGACGCGTACCTCACGCACTTCTCCTACTACGCGCTGGCGAAGTAGCAGCCACCTGTTCACGGAGGGATCCCCATGCGCCGTTTCGTGTCGCACCCACACCTGCGTACAGTGATCGCAGGTTGCATCCTCGCGGTCGTCGCGGGATGCACGCTCGAAACGGCGCCGACGGCGCTGCACAACGACGCGGTTGCGGAAAGAGACCCGGTCAGAGATCTGACGCTCGTGAAGTACGGCTCGGATCAAACGGAGAAGCTCCTGGCCGATGGGTTGAAGACAGAGTCCACGTTGATCACGCCGCTCGCCGGGGGGCGCGTGGTCAACGGATCGTTCGAATTGGACATCCCGAAGAACGCGCTGACGCAGAATGCGTTCGTGACGCTGGAACCGACGAGCGCGTACGAGATGATCGTGCGCGTGGAGCCGACTGGGCTCACGTTCCGCCCCGGTACGGCTGCGCGACTCACGTTCAACTGGCGCGGAACAGAGGTGGACCGCTCGCCGTCCATCGGACATGCGCGGCGTCCGGTCGCGTGGGGGGCGCCCAGCGCGAGCGTCGACACCGCTGCGGTACTGGACTCGCTCAGCGCAGAGCCTATCGTGCTCAAGGCGATGTGGTTCAACCCGGGGACGTCGGCATGGGAGCCAATGGAAGGCGGCGAAGCGAAGCAGGGGACCCGTGAGTTCACGTACCCGCTCTCGCACTTCTCGTATTACGCGCTCGCGCGCTAGTCTTCGAGCAGGTACTCGACCGTCGATACGACACGCACCATCTTGCTGATCTGACTGTCCTCGGCGATCTCGGGCGCTTGGTCGCGCGCGAGGATCTCGAACGTACCTTGGTTTGCGTGGCGGATGCCGCCGAGGCGGCTGCGTGAGTCGCGTGCGAACTGCATCGCGCCTTCCCGCGCGCGCGCGGTCGCCTCGGCGATCATCGGCGGCTTGATTGCGTTCAACTTCGTGAAGAGGTAGGTCGGTCCGCCTGCGCGATACTCGCTCCCCGACGTGAGCACCACGCCCGCCGCAACCAACTCACCGATCTTCTCCGACGCGGCGCGGATCTTCGCCGGTTCCGTCGATCGCACCAGCAACGTCTGGTTGATGACGTACCGGCTGCCGATTCCGCTGTCACTGCGATAGCGATCGGCGCGCGCATCCGTGACAGAAAACGACTGCACCTGCGCGCTGCTCGGATCGATCGCATGCCGCCCGAGGAACGCGCGCACCTGCGCCACGGTGGTTTGCATCTTCTCGTGCGCGCGCTGCAGATCGTCGTCCGCGACGACCATGCGGAGCGGCCACACAGCGAGGTCGGCCTGCACCTCGCGTTCGGCGACGCCCTTCACGGTGACGTAGCGATCCGCCTTGCGAAATGACGCGACGCCGCGACCGATCAACGCCCCGCCCGCCGTCAAGCCGAGTGCGACGAGAAGCGCTCCTGCGAGTGAGAGACGACCGGTGTCCATGCACCCTCCGCGGTGAAAGCACCCAGGCTACGCGGCTGGAGCGGCGCTGTCCACGGGACGGTTGACGCGAGGCTGTTCGGCACGTAAGGAATCGCACCGTGATGCCGCGCGTGCTGATGATCGACAACTACGATTCGTTCACCTACAACCTCGTGCAGGCGTTTGCGGCGGCGGGCGCGGAGGTGATCGTGCATCGCAACGACGCCGTCACCGTTGCCGAAGCCCTGCGCGTACGCGCGACGCACGTGGTGATTTCTCCGGGGCCGGGGCGACCGGAGGACGCGGGCGTAAGCGTCGCTCTGATCCGCGCGTTCCTCGAGAGCGTTCCACTGTTGGGCGTCTGCCTCGGCCACCAGGCGCTCGCGGTGGCACTCGGAGGCACCGTGCGCCACGCGCGCCGCTTGATGCACGGCAAGAGCTCGCCGATCTACCACGACGCGGCCACGTTGTACGAAGGACTACCCAGCCCGTTCGAAGCAGGCCGCTACCACTCCCTCGCGGTGGCGCGCGAGGATCTCCCGCATGCACTCCTCGTGTCCGCGCACACCGCATCGGGGGAGATCATGGGCGTGCGTCACCGCACGTTGCCCGTGGAAGGCGTCCAGTTTCACCCGGAGAGTGTATTGACCCCTCTCGGCGATCGACTCCTGCGCAACTTCCTCCGGCTGACACCGCGAGCGGAAAACCGGAGGGCGGACCCGTGAGAGGGTCCGCCCTCGTTGGCGCTGCGTCCTAGTTCCCGCCGCCGGGTGGACGCATCCCGGGACCGCCTGGGCCGTGGGGGCCGCGGCGGTGCGGCGGCCGCGCCAGGTCGATCGTCTGCGACTCGCCGCCAATCGTGAGCGTCGCGAACTGCGTTCCGTTGAACGTGAGTACGGAGGTGACGTCTTCGTTCGGTATGGTGCTCACTGTGGAAACGCGTACGACGTGACGAGTGATCGAGCCGGAGAGCGGCCACGACGTGGCGGTGCGCGGTTCCGGCACGACGACGTCGCTCACCGTTTCGCTCATCGTGACGTCGACGGTGCCGCTGGCGCCGTCGCGGAACGTCCCCTCGTCGTGCAGCGTCGCGCTTCCCGTGCCGTTCCACGTGCGCGCTGTTTCGGCGCCGGCCATGCCGCTTTCGGTGAGCGTGCGTGAGTTCTGCATCGTGTGGGTCATGCCGCGGTCCGTGTTGCTGCCGGACGCCGCGTGCGTGAAGCGGATGGATGCGGTAGCCGCCGCGTCGTAGGCCTGCTGCGCCGTTCCGCTCGCATCGAAGAACGCGTACGTGCGCGTGGAGGTGATACCGTGGTCGTCCGTGAACGGCCCGCACGCGAAGGCACTCGTCGCAGCGTCCCAGTCGCACCCGCGTGGAATGCCCGGCGGGAACGGCACGCCGCCCGGAGGCGGTCCACCGCACGGCTGTCCCATCACCGTTGCTTGTTCATCCGCGACGCCTGACACACCCGTCGCCGCGAGCTGTGCGACATCCGCGCCGGAGTCGCTCGCGCCCGGTTCCGTCGACGTGTTGCACCCGGTCGCGAGTAGCGTCGCGGCGAGCAGCGTCGCGCCGATGCTGAGTGTTGTTCTCATCGATGCCTCCATTCTCCCTCCCCCTCGGTCCGCGCGTGGCGCGGATGCCTGCTAAGGACAGTCGTGACGGCGTGAGTGTTAGTGCGGCTCGTCGGGTGGGCCGTCGCCCGGCGGCGGCGATAGTGCGTCGCCCCGCGGCGGACCGCCGTGCATACGTCGTCCGAAGGGTGGACGCCCTCCGAATGGCCCGCCGGGGCCGGGGCCCATCGGCATGTCCGGCGGCGCGATGCTGTCGAACACCGCACGCTGTTCGCTCGTGAGAATCGAACGGATCTCCGCCCGCACGGAGTCGGTGACCGCACGCAGGCGCGGCATCGATTCGCGCACGATGCGATCCATGCGTGGGCGGCCGCGCCGGAGGATCGTGCGGATCGTGTCGCGCTGTGCAGGCGTGAGATCGAGGGCCTGCAGGAACGGCGGCAAACCATCGTGCATCATGGCGGGCGGCGGCGGGCGGCGCGAGCGCACGAGCGTATCGACGGCCGCGCCGCACAGCGCTCCGACGACGAACGCAACCGCGAGGAACGCGATCGCCTGCGCTCGCACACGGCCGAGGGATTCCAACCCGTGTGTCATTGCGTACCCATCTCACCGGACGCAGCGGCGAGGAGAGACGACGGCGCGCCCAGCGCGAGCGCGAGGTCGTCGTGGGTGCTCGCCGGCGTCCGTGCGCGAGGCGCGGCGGGATGCACGAACGCGAGGATCGCACAGGCGGCGAGGGCCGCGAGCGTCGCCGTCGCGAGGGCGGGACGCCGCCAGGCGAAGAGTACGCTCCACACGCTCTCGCCAGGCGCTGCGGCTCGCGCCGCCATTCCCGACGCGACGATGCGGCGGATCGCGTCGTCGTATCGGCGCGCGTCCGTTACCGGATCGACGCCGGTGAAGTCAATTCGATCGCTGCTCACCTGTCCTGACCTCCTTCGAGCCGCACGTCGCGGAGATCATCCCGCAACGCGCGCCGAGCCGTGAAGAGATGCTGGCGCGACATGCCGTCGGAGAATCCGAGCGCCGCTCCGATTGCGCGATGATCCCACCCGTCCAGATCGTGCAGGAGAACCACCTCCCGCTGCACGGGACACAGCCGCGACAAGGCGCTTTCCAGACGTCTGCGCAACGACCGCCGCTCCGCGTCCTGCGCGGTGTCGTCGGGCGATGCCACGTGCACGTCGTCCAGCGGCGCCGCCGCGCGCACGCGCCGCGCGGCGCGTGCGTTGTGAGAGCGGTTGCGCACGATGCGAAAGAGCCAGTGGGCGACGCGGTCAGGGTCGCGACACGTGTCGATGCGCGCGAGCGCGTGCGCGAGCGCATCGTGGCAGATGTCCTCCGCATCGGCGACATGCCCCGTCGTGGCGAGTGCGATCGCGTACGCTGCGCGGTAGTGCCTGCGAATGAACGACTCCGCGGCTTCGCGGTCGCCGTCCAGGATCCGGCCGACGAGCGTCGCATCCGAGTCCTCTGGCCCCCGGGTCATCGATTCCTAGACAGCCGAGCCCGGCGGAGCGTTAGGGCTACTTCGCGCCCGGCATCGCGGGCACACCCACGGAGACGACGATGCGCAGCGCCTCGTCCCTCGTGAACCCGCGCTTGATCAGCGCGTCGAAGTAGTTCTTCGTGAAGGTGGCGAGGTTGTTCGCCATTTCGGGTTTGGCGAGAGCCGTGAAGAGGCCCTTCATCATGCCTTCCATCATTTGGCCCATCATGGGACCCATCATGTCGCCCATCGCACCCGTGAGCGAATCGGACATCGCCGTGGCCATGCCGGTCATGGGCTCTTCCTGCGCGGCGCGCGCGACGCACGGCATCAGTGCCAGCGCGGCGACGACGACTAGTACGTGACGGAGTCGGGGCATCGTCGAATCTCCTCTCTCGTGTGTTACGTGCGCGGGTCGGTGCGCAGAATGGCGTACTGCGCGACGTCCTCGTACAGCCCGTTCTTGCGGAAGTGCGCTCGGTGCACACCTTCGAACTGCATGCCGATCTTCTGCATGACGCGCCCGGAGGCGGGGTTGCGCGTGAGATGCGTCGCGTAGATGCGGTTCACCCCGTGGTCGTCGAATCCGTAGGCGAGAAGCGCGCGTGCGGCTTCGGTCGCGTAGCCGTTGTTCCAGTGTGGCAGGCCGATCCAGTACCCTAACTCCGCGCGGTCGTGCGCTGGTTCGAACCGAAGTGAGATGCTTCCCACGAGCGCATCCTTCGCGAGTGTGATGGCTGCGGTCAGCCGCTCCCCGCGTTCGAATCCGAGGCGATGCGTGTCGATCCACATTTCGGCCATGCCGTCTTCGTACGGATGCGGAACGTTCATCGTTGTGTCGGCCACTTCGGGCGCGCCGGCGAGTTGTTGGACGACGCGCGCGTCGCTCAGTTCGAACGGCCGGAGCGTGAGGCGCGCCGTGTGAAGCGTCGGTTGCGTCATTGGGGGGGAAGGCGTTCGACCGTGTGTTTGTTGCCAAGCCCCAGGTCCGGTTCGTCGAGGTGCGCCACCATCGTGCGGAACAGCGCGTGCGCACGCTCGACGGCACATCGTTCCTGCGGCCCGGCGATGGAATCGTGGCGTTCGCAGAGCAGCGACTCGGGTGTGGCGCCGTAGAGCGTGTACGCGTACGCAGCGTCGGCGCACGATCCTTCGCGCCGCCAGAAGACCATCGCGTGGTCGATCACGTAGAGGTCGTTCGCTCGGTCGGCGCACGGTGCGCCGCGCGCCATCTCGCGAAACGCGGCGATGTCGGGCGCCGTGACGGTGCGGCATCCGGCCACCGAAAAGAGAAGGAGGCCGCCCGCGAGTAGTCGATGTCGTGCGCTCATGGGTCGGCCTCCGCGTGTGTGTGCATCCGTCGAACGAGGCGTCTATCCGCCCTCGTCGTCGTCGAACTCTTCTTCCTCCGGCTCGTCCTCTGCCGGAGCGTCCATCGGCAGAACGCCTTGCGCGTCGGCGCCTGACACGGCGAGGGAGGCGGCCTTGCTCGTCGCGCCGTCCGTCACGATGCGCGCGATGTCGGTCACGCGGCTGCCTTCGTCCAGACGAATGAGGCGGACGCCTTGTGTCGTGCGCCCTTGCACGCGCACGTCGCCGATAGGACAGCGAATCACAATGCCGCCCGACGTCACCATCATCAATTCGTCGGTGTCGATCACTTCCATGATCGCTACGAGCGGACCGTTGCGCGGCGTGTTGCGAATGGTCCACACGCCGTTGCCGCCGCGGTGGTGCGTCGGGTAGTCCGACACAGGAGAGCGCTTGCCGTACCCGTTCTCCGTCACCACGAGCAGCGTGCCCTCGCGCTTCACCGCGACCATGCCCACCACGGCGTCGTCGCCTTCCAGCTTCGTCGCCTTGACGCCGGCAGCTTCGCGACCCATCGAGCGCACTTCGCTTTCGTTGAAGCGCACCGCACGTCCGTTCCGCTTCGCCACAATGATGTCCTGCGTCCCGTCGGTCACGAACACGTCGATCACGACGTCGCCTTCGTCGAGCGTGATCGCGCGGATGCCCGCACGGCGCGGATTGCCGAACGCGGAGAGCACTGTCTTCTTCACGATGCCGCCGCGCGTGCACATGACGACGTAGTGCTCGTCGTCGAACGTGCGCACGGGGACGACCGTGCTCACCTTCTCGCCTGCCTCCAGGTCGACCATGTTGACGATGGCCTTGCCCTTGGCGGCGCGCCCGGCTTGCGGGATCTCGTGCACTTTGAGCCAATGACAGCGGCCGCGATCCGTGAAGATGAGCAGGTACGAGTGCGTGGACGCGACGAAGAGATGCTCGAGGAAATCCTCTTCCTTCGCCTCGGCGCCGGTGAGCCCGCGGCCGCCACGTCCTTGGCGCCGGTAGAGCGTCATCGGCGAGCGCTTGATGTAACCGCCATGGGAGAGCGTGATCGCCATTTCTTCGTCCGCGATCAGGTCTTCCACTTCGAGTTCGCCTTCTTCCGCGACCACCTCCGTTCGGCGGTCGTCGCCGAACTTCTCGCGCAGCTCCGTGACTTCGTCGCGGATGATGCTGCGCACGAGTTCGTCGCTTGCGAGGATGGCCCGCAGCTTCTCGATGAGTTGGATGACCTCGCGGTATTCGTCTTCCACTTTCTTGCGTTCGAGGCCCGTGAGGCGTTGCAGGCGCATCTCGAGGATCGCGTTCGCTTGTATCTCCGAGAGATCGAATGTCTGCATGAGGCCGCTGCGCGCGGTGTCCACGTCCTTCGCCTTGCGAATGAGCGCGATCACCGCATCCAAATTGTCGAGCGCGATCTTCAGGCCTTCGAGGATGTGCGCGCGTTTTTCCGCCTCGGCCAAGTCGAATTGCGTGCGGCGGACGATCACGTCGCGGCGGTGATCGATGTAGCAGGTGATCAGCTCGCGGATCGTCAGCGTCTTGGGGCGCATGTTGACGAGCGCCAGCATGTTTGCGCCGAACGTCGTCTGCATCTGCGTGTGCTTGTACAGCTGGTTCAGGATCACACGCGGCTGCGCGTCGTTCTTGAGTTCGATCACCACGCGCATGCCGTCGCGGTCGGATTCGTCGCGAATGTCGCGGATGCCGGTGATGTTGCCGTCGCGGACGAGCGTCGCCATCTTCTCGAGCAACGTGGCCTTGTTCACCTGGAACGGGATCTCGCTCACGATGATCGACGCGCGGTCCTTCTGATCCGTTTCGATGTGCGCGCGGGCACGCACCGTGATGAGACCGCGCCCGGTCGTGTAGCAGTCGCGAATGCCGCCGCGCCCGTAGATGATGCCGCCCGTTGGAAAGTCTGGCCCCTTGACGTACTTCATCATGTCGTCGTTGGTCGCGTCCGGGTGTGCGAGCATGTGCACGATCGCATCGGACACTTCGCGCAGGTTGTGCGGCGGGATGTTCGTCGCCATGCCCACCGCGATGCCGCTCGATCCGTTGACGAGAAGATTGGGCACCACGGAGGGCAGCACCGTGGGTTCCTCACGCGACTCGTCGTAGTTCGGCTTGAGATCGACGGTGTTCTTGTCCAGGTCGGCAAGCATGTTCTCCGCGACCTCGGAGAGGCGCGCCTCGGTGTATCGCTCCGCCGCTGCGGCGTCGCCGTCGACCGAGCCGAAGTTGCCCTGTCCGTCGATGAGGGGGTAGCGGAGGCTGAAGTCCTGTGCGAGGCGCACGAGCGTGTCGTACACCGGGATCGTCCCGTGCGGGTGATAGTTGCCGGTGACGTCGCCTGTGATCTTGGCGCACTTCCGGTGCGGGCGATCGTGCCGCAGGGTAAGATCGTTCATGGCGACGAGCACGCGCCGCTGCACGGGTTTGAGGCCGTCGCGCACGTCCGGCAGGGCGCGCGAAACGATCACACTCATCGAGTAGTCGATGTAGCTGTTCCGCATTTCATCTTCGATGTCGATGAATGCGATGTGCTGACGTGGGTTCATCGATCTCCCTTATTCCCGTGTTTGCGTTTTGCTTTTTGCCAGCGCAGCGCCAGAAGCAGCCACGCGATGACGACGACTCCGGCGACGACGAGCCCTCGGTGGATCCGCACCGGCCTTACTTCCGCGATCCGCGGCGGCGGCGCATCGTGTGCGGCGCGTCGTCGTGTGCCGAGGGCTCCACGATCAGCCACTGCATGATCTGCGCGCACACGATCCATGCGAGGAGCGCCAGAACGAGGCGCGCCGTGCGCAGCTGATGCTCGCGGATCTGCGTGGCCGCGATCACGAGGAGCGCGACCGCCAGGCCCGCCCATCGGGCGTTTTCCGATCGTCCCTGCACGGCCGCCAGCCCCGCCGTCGCCGCCAGCGCAAACACGACGGCGATCCACCACGCGGTCCCCATCCCGATCGCCATGTACACGAGGAGACCCAGCGCCCCCACCGCGACACGGACGAGGCCTATCACGCCGTCTAGATATCCAGGTTGCGCACGAAGAGCGCGTTTTCTTCGATGAAGCGGCGGCGCGGCTCGACCTCGTCGCCCATGAGCTTGGTGAAGATGTCCTCCGCTTCCACCGCATCTTCGAGGCGCACGCGCAGGAGAGTGCGGCGCTCCGGATCCATCGTCGTTTGCCACAGTTGATCCGGGTTCATTTCGCCGAGACCCTTGTACCGCTGAAGAGAGATGCCCTTGCGCCCCACCCGCTCCAGCGTGGCTTCGAGTTCCTTATCGTTGTAGCAATAGTGCTCGGCGCTCCCTTTCTTCACGCGATACAGCGGCGGCTGCGCGATGTAGATATAGCCCGACTCGATGAGCTTGCGCATGTGCCGGTAGAAGAACGTCAGGAGCAGTGTCCGGATGTGCGCACCATCGACGTCCGCGTCGGTCATGATG
>CAZEPH010000014.1:0-16156 GCA_964514075.1 uncultured bacterium
GCGCGCATCAACTGCCCGTGCGATTCGATCACCAACTCGTACGGCCGCGACTACGACGTCTTCCACGTGTACCCGATGACCGGGAATCTGTATCTGCAGGATCACGTGGACTACCAGGGACTCAGCGGGCACGCGGGCTTCGGATACATGTTCTGGTTCCCCGGTGCGCTCGCCGATCGGGTCATCGAGGACTCGACGCGAACGGACATCGTGCCGGCGATTCGGCAGGCGTATCTCGACGGCACGACGACGGTGTTCGGCCGACGCATGAAGTCGCGATGGACGCCGCGTGTGGCGGTGTCGTACCCGATGACCGACCACACGAAGTTCTTCTTCAATTACGGCCGGTACGCGCAGTGGCCGACCTACTATTACGTCTACACGCGCGTGGAGCCGTCGCGTTCGGGACAATTCCCGCAGAAGGGTAATCTCGCGCTGAACCCGGCGGTGTCGGTGAACTACGAGGTGGGCATCGAACATCAATTCTCGTCCACCATGGCGTTCAAGTTCGCCGTGTACAACAAAGATCTGTACGACTACCTCGCGAGCCGGCTGATCCAGGGTCCGCCCAGCTACGTGCAGTTCTACAACCAGGACTACGCGCGGTCGAGCGGCGTGGAGTTCGAGTTGCGCAAGCGGCGCACGAGCCTGTGGAGCGCCGCCGTGACGTATTCGTATTCGCAAGCGAAGGGCAAAGGTTCCGACCCGAACGAGATCTTGATCGCGCGCGAGTCCGGCGCAACGGACTTCGGCGAAGGGCAACCGCGCGAGGTCAACTTGTACTGGAACCGCCCGCACAACGTGACGATCAACGTGGACTTCCGCGTGAACAAGGACGACGACGCGCCGCGCGTCTTCGGCGTCTCCCTGCCCAAGGAGTGGGGGCTGAACGTGTTCGGGCACGTCAATTCGGGGCTGGCCTACACGCCGGTGGAGGATTGCGGCCAGGAGAGCTGCGCGGAATCCGGCCCGCAATTCTCGAAGAACGGCCGCCTGGAGAACCGCTGGGACCTGCGCTTCGACAAGTCGTTCTCGTTCGGCGCACGCAAGCTGCGGTTCACGCTCGAGGCGTTCAACATCTTCGACATTCGCAACGCACTGCGCATCGATCCGCGCACGGGGCGGGGTTACGTGGTGGGCGAAGGCTCCGCAGGAGGCTCCGGGATCACACCGACGGATCTCGTGTTCTTCAGCAACCCGGCGAACTACGACGCGCCGCGGCATCTGCGCGCCGGTCTGGAGATGCCGTGGTAGCTCGCGCACTCGCGACCGCGTTCGTTGCGTGCTGCGTGCACGCCGCCGCGCACGCACAGGATCTTGGCAGCCAGCGCGTGGGGACATCGGGCGCCACGTTCCTCAAGATCGGCCTCGGCGCGCGGGCCATCGGAATGGGCGATGCGTTCGTTGCGGTCGCGGACGATCCGACGGCCGTCGCGTGGAATCCCGCAGGGCTTGCGCATCTCACGCGACCGGCCGCGACGGGCAGTTCGATGCGCTGGCCCACCGACGTGACGATCGATCACGTGGTCGGCGTACGACCGCTCGGCGGCGCGCAGGGCACGCTCGCCGTGCACATCGCTTCGCTGCGCGCAGACATCGACGAGACGACAGAGTTCGATCCGCTCGGCACGGGACGCACGTTCACCTACTCGGATTTCTTCGCCGGGGTGAGCTATGGACGGCTGTTCACCGACAAGCTCGCACTGGGCGTGGGAGCACGGTTCGTGCACGAGGACTTGGGGTCGCCCGTCGGCGGATCGAGCGGATCGTCCGTCGCGTTCGACATCGGATCGCTGTACGCGCTCGGCTGGCGGAACACACGCATGGGAATGTCGGTGACGAACTTCGGTCCGCCCCTGCGACCCGGCGGTCAGTTTGTCGATCCCACCGGCGCCAGCGTGGATTACGGAAGCTACGCGCTGCCCACCACGTTCAAGTTCGGCGTGGCGGACGACATCATCAACACCGCCACCGTGCGCGCGACCATGGATGTGGAGCTGCTCCACCCGGCCGATGCGGTGGAGTCGTTCCGCGCGGGCGCGGAGGTGATGATCCACGGCCTGCTCGCGCTCCGCGGCGGATATACATTCACCTCTGATCTGCCCGGCGGCGCTCTGGGCGCGGGCTTTCGCGCCGGCAGCGGAAACGTGATGACCAAGATCGACTATGCATACAAAGACGGCGGCGATCTGGGCGCCGCCCACGTCGTCAGCCTTTCGGTGATGTTCTGATGCGCGCCCGTCTCGCCCTCTGCCTGGCAATCGTCGCGTTCGCCGCGAGCGGATGCGGTCAGCGCGTCGGTTTGCCCACGCCGCCGCCGCCGCCGGCGATACCCGACAACTCCTACATCTTCGACGGAGACTGGACGGGATACGGCGGCATCACCGACATGGTGTTGACGCGGTACAGCATCGCGCCCTGGCTGCTCGTCGCACGCGATTCGGCGCGCATCGTCGCGTACACGCCGGGGACGCCCGCAGGAGAGACCGGGTTGTTCACCGTGTCGACTGCGTACGTCAACGTGACGCAGGGCGCGTTGGTGAAGCCCGTCCAGATCGCCGAAGGTGTGGACGGCACGTTGTACGTCGCGGACATGGGAGCGCACCCGGACAGCGTGCGCATCGTGCACCTGACGGCGAACGGCAGCACGGTGCTCGACGTGCTCCGCGATCGCCGTGCCCGACTGGGCGATTCGCTGATCACGGTGATTCGCTGGCGCGAGATCACGGGCCTCGCCGTGGACGACGGCGGCAACGTGTTCATCGCCGGACTCGCCGATTCGATCGATCGCACGCCCATCGGCGTCGCGCGAAATACCTTTCCGATCCGCCAAGTGCGGCGCATCACACCGGACGGGACGACCTTCTCCGTGTGGTCGAACAGCGGCGGATCGAGTGCAGCGCCCAACTCCGCGGCGCACCCGAACGGCCTGTTCTTCACGGGCGACGGACTCCTCGTGGCGGACGAAGGCTCGGGTGCGGTTCCGAGCCGCGTTCTCAAGCTGTCGATCGCTGCTCCGCAAACGGCGTTCGGCAACGGGTTCGGGCAGCCGGACGGATTCCTGCGCAGTGCGGCGCAGCCCGAGCCGTCCGGTCTCTTCGACGTGACCGCCGACGAGGAAGGCAACATCTACGTGACCGATCCGCCGACCGGACGCGTGTTGCGCTTTACGCCCGATGGAACGGAGTTGCTCCAGCTCGTGAACGACCCGAGCCAACTCCTCGCGGGCAAGGAGCCCCCGCACACTCCACGGCCGCTCGCCGCGTCGATCGCGCGCGAGCCGCGCTCCAATCTTGCGACGAGCCGCGTGTTCATCGCCGATGCTCCCTCCGACCGGGTGATTCGCTATGCCTACGTTCCGTAGCCGCGTCGCGGTCGCCGTGTGTGCGCTCGCGTTCGCGTTCGCGGCCGCGCGTACGAGCGCGCAGACCATCACGGACTCCACGCGCTTCGAGCAGCGCATCGCTGGGACCGGGCAGGTCGCGCTCATGCTCTCGAACTTCGGCTTCCTCGGGACGAACTACTCCTCGCGGCTGCCCTCGTTTGCGTACCCGTACCCGCCGACGGCAACAGAGGCGATCGACCACATGGTGCGCGGAGGCTTGTGGGTCGGCGCGATCAACTTGGACGAAGGAACGGCGCGCGTGACCACTGGCGCCCTCGACGGAAGCGCTGGGAGCGACCCGCGCACGTCGGGCGGCCCCGAGTGGACGCCGCGCGAGTTCGCGTACAAGGACGCGGGCGGTAACACCGCATACAAGGCGTTCCTCGAGTTCTCCACGCTGCCCAACAGCGATCAGTACGACACAACGTACGCCATCTCCGAGCAGGATCTCATCACGCGCTACGGCGATCCGCCGAAATCGCGCGTCGGCGGCGGGGAGGAACACACGCCGCTCGTCACCGGCGGCGTGGAGGTGCGCCAACGCAGCTTGTCCTGGAGCTTCGAACCGTCGAACAAGTTCGTTCTCATCGAGTACACGATCTTCAACCCGAGCGTGCAAACGCTCGACAGCGTGTACGTCGGCGTGTACACGGAGCTGGCGACGGCGAACAAGAACGCCTTCGAAACGTTTCCGCCTTCGCCGCTGGGTCTCCTGTTCCAGCGGAAGGACATCGTGTGGGTGGACTCGCTCAAGTTGCTGGAGGAGCACCACTACCTCTCCGGACAAGCAGGCGCTCCGCCGTCGTGGTGCGGGATCAAGTTCCTTGGGGTGAAGGGCGACACGCTCGCGGGCGTGCAGCGCACGCTCGCCTTCCGGTGGTTCAACTACGAGCCCGCCTCCACCGAGCGCAACAGCGATCCGAAACGATTCCGCATCATGACCACCGACCGCGTCGACGACACCGAATCGATCGAGGCGAACGAGATGTGCGCGCGCACCACCGGGGATCCGAACACCTGCGATCCCGTGACGCTCCTCGCGCACGGTCCGTTCCGTCTCTCGCCGGGCGATTCCGTGACGGTGGCGTTCGGATTCCTGGGCGGTGACGACGAACGCTCGCTGCGATCCAACGCGGTGTTTGCGCAGCGTGCATACGACCTCGGCTACCGCGTGCCCCAACCGCCTCCGTCGCCCGGCCTCGTGGTCACCCCGGGCACGGGGACGCTCACGCTGCGCTGGGACGCATCGCCGGAGATCTTCCGCGACCGGAGCCGCATCACGAACCAGGTCGACTTCGAAGGTTACCGCGTGTACATCAGCGAAGATGGGCGCAACTACAACTTGATCCGCGACGTGGACGTGCCGGACTCCGTTGGATTCAACAGCGGGCTGTCCGCTCTTCTGGATCCGAACCCCGTGCCGTACAAGACGCGCGTGTTCGTGGATCCGATCACCGGGCAGACCACCACGCGCGTCGATTCCACGAAGTACGTCTTCACGATCGGCGGGCTCAAGACGGGATTCCGCTATTGGGTCGCCGTGACCGCGTACGACTTCGGCGATCCGCTCAACAACGCAGGTTCGCTCGAGAGCGGGATCACGCAGAACGCCACCGTCACCGTGCCCGGGCCGTCGCAGGTGGAGAGAGACGCATCGGAGGCGTGGGTGTTCCCGAATCCCTACAAGGGCGCAGCCGCATGGGACGGTCGCTTTGCGCGGGACAAGCTGATTTGGTTCGTCAACCTGCCGCAGCGCGCGGAAATCAAGATCTACACATTGCCCGGTGACCTCGTGCAGACGATCCCGTTCGACGCCAGGACGTATAGCGGAGAAAACTCGCGGCTCCTGCAGAGCAACTTGCCACCGGGCGCGGTGCCGCCCGCGCTCTCCGGCACGATGGCGGCCTGGAACATGATCTCCAAGTCCGAGCAGGAGGTGGCGTCCGGTTTGTATCTGTTCAGCGTGACCGACCTGGATACCGGAAAGGCGTCGCGCGGTCACTTCGTGGTGATCAAGTGATGCGCGCGCTCCTGTCGTGTGCGCTCGCCGCGTGCGCCGCCGCCGTGCTGGCGGGGTGCGGCAAAGACGTCGGCGAACCGCCCGCTAATCGCGCCCCCGTCACATATCTGTCGATCGATGCGCCCGCGGAATCGACGATCGGCGCCGCGGCCGATCGCCACGTCATCTCCTACCGCCAACGCATGCGCTGGTGGGGAAGCGACACGGACGGCCGCGTGGTCGGCTACGAGATTCGCATCGCCTCGCTGACCGCATCCGGGGCGGAAGTCAGCGTCGGCGACTGGTTCTTCACCACGAAGACGGATTCCATTGTCGACTTTCCCGTGGACAGCACGCG
This sequence comes from uncultured bacterium, assembly GCA_964514075.1. GTDB lineage: Bacteria > Eisenbacteria > RBG-16-71-46 > CAZEPH01 > CAZEPH01 > CAZEPH01. The sequence goes on from CAZEPH010000014.1 coordinate 5,743, forward strand.
CGTCACGCGGCGCTTCGACGTGCGTGCCGTGGACGACGACGGCGCACGCGATCCCTCACCGCAGTCCCAGATCTTCGCGTTGTTCGACACGCCGCCGACCGTCACCTTCAAGAAGTCGCTCGTGCCGGCGACGTCTCTGCCCGCGCTCACCGTGTTCTGGTCGGGGCGCGACGTCGACGGGGGCTCGACGATCCGCGAATACCGCGTCTGGATGAAGGGCACGTCCGAAGCGCAGGCGATGATCGTGAGCGCTCCCGACTCGCAGGCGACGCTCACGCCCGCGATGCTGGCGGGTGCGAGCGGTGCGCGCACCGCGTACATTCGCGCGGTGGACTCCGGCGGCTTGACGGGCGCCGCCGACAGCGTGACGTGGAACGTCACGGCGCTGCAGGGGAACGTGCTCCTCGTCGACGAGTATCCGGACAATCAGCCGGGCGCGGCGATCATCGACCGCTACTACACGACGTCGCTCGACACGGCGTTCACCGCGACGGGCTACACCCTGTACAAGGACGAACTCTTCGGCGCGTTCCGGAGTGCGAGCGAAGCATCCGCGTTGCTCGGCCAGTTCCGGTACGTCGTGTGGTATCGCGACGAGTACCGCGGCGTGAACATCGCGTATTCACCGTCGCTCGCGAACGCACAGGACGGATTGCGCGACGTGCTGCGGCGCGGTGGAGGAGTGGTCCTGAGCGGCACGTACCTGTTCGGCACGCGCGGAGGGCTCACACCCGCGGGGTTCGGCGCGAGCACGTCGGACACCGTCATCACGGCCTCCGGCTTCCCGCGCGACGTGTGCGGCATCACCGCGTTCCGCATGAACGACTCGCTGCGGACGGACTTCATCGTGCTCGGCGCGGAGAACAGCGTGCGCCGCGTGATCCAGGGGAACGCCGCGTTGGGAACGGAGTCGCTCGGTATCTCCGTCAACCCGGGGAGCGGCACGCCGCCCTCGATCAACGGGGTCGAAGCCCTCGTCATCGATCCGGCCGATCTCGCTTCCGGCGTGGGCCAAGTACTGTGGGAGATCCCGGGCGGGCAGCTGCAATCCCAGGATCGCGTCCGCCATGCGGGTCCGATGCCCGTTGGGGTTCTCTCCACACGGGCCGGCGGCAAAGCCGCCTTCATGGGCGCACCGATGGCCCTCCTGAACTACTACGGCAACGGGTGGAAGCAATTGCGTCACCTCTTGAGCCTCGTCGGAGCGCCTGTTCTCGTGCAATAGCGCCGCCGCGACGATCCGGTGGCTGCGGCGACCGTGCGGAACCTGCAATCGCCTCGTCCGTGGCATTGACCGCCCTTTCCGGCGACCCGTATACTGGATGCATAACGCACGACCGGCTCTTGCCGCCGCCGCGGTTAGCCCGACGCTCACGTCCGCCTCGCCGACTTACGTCGGGGCGGGCGAGCCCGGTCCGCCGTCCCGAGCATCGCGACCCTAGCCGCCACATCGCACAACGCACCATCTGGCCTCTCATCACGCTCTTCGGAGGGATCGCTGATGCGCTCTCGCTTCATGCCTCTCGCCCTCGGTTTGTGCCTGCTCGTCGCTAGCGCCGCACAAGCGAGGATCCGCAACACGGACATCTACTGCATTCAGGACGTCGGACGCGTCGGTTGCGACAGCGTCGCGGTCGGCGACACTGTGTACGTCGGGATTCTGAACCCTGTCGTCGTGACGGGCATTCGCCAGTCGACCACGGGCGGAAACGCATTCACGATTCAGGACCAGCGCGGGATCAGCGCGGGCACGGCTCCGTACTCGGGCGTGCTGGTCTTCACCGGTAGCTTCAACTTCGTGTCGCTCTACGGCCTGGAAATCGGCGACATCGTCGTGGTGAAGGGCAAGGTTCTCGAATTCGGCTCCGCCGGCACGACCCTGACGGAAATCGACCGCTTTAGTTCGAGCGTTCCGGAGAGTTTGGCGATCAACGGGCACACCAACGTTCTTCCGCCGCCGCAGGCGGTGAGCACGCAGGACTTAGGCCCCCTCGACACCGCGACCGCGGAGAAGTGGGAGAGCGTTCTCGTGCGCTGCAACGGGCTCATTCAGAACGCCGGCCCCACAGGGTTCAACGAGATTCCCGTCTACGACTCCACCAAGACGCCCCTCGACACGATGATCGTCGACGACCGGCTCTTCTCGATCACGTGGCCGCCCGCGGGGACACGCTACAACTACATCCAAGGCGTGTTCACGCAGGAGTTCGGCACGTACCGCATGTGGCCGCGCAACTTTGCCGACATCAGCACCACGTATCCGTTCCCTCAGAACCTCTCGCAGGGCTACCCGATCGACACGGACAAAGTCCGCCTCGTCTTCCAGCTGCCGGTGGACCCGGCCAGCGTGCCGACGGCCACCTACACGATGGGGAATTTCGAAGCGGTGACCGGCGCGGTGCTCGAAGGTGACGGGGTGAGCGTGACGCTGACCACGACGCCCGCGATGGCGGCCGGCGTCGCGAACAGCATCACCGTGAGCGGTGTGAAGACCGTGAACGGCGGTGTGATGGCGGCGCCCCAAACGCGCAGCTTCCTCGGCGGCATTACCCCGATCACCCAGGTGCAGCAGATGAAGTCTGCGTCCAACGACTCGTCCGCGTACGCAGGACAGCGCTGCACGATCCGCGGAGTCATCACCGGATCGAACCACCCGGATGACTTCGGCACGATCGCATTCATCGAACAGACCAGCGGCGGGCCGTTCTCCGGCGTGGCGCTGTTCGGAATGCCTGCGACGGTGCTTCTGGGACAGGACGTGACGGTGTCCGGGCTCATCTCCGAGTTCAACCGGAAGACCGAGCTCACGTCGGTGCAGTACGTCAACGTGAACGGATCCCTGCTCCCGGACCCGCCCGCTTCCACCATCAGCGCCTCGGCGATCTGCGTGCGCGACTCGGCGGACACGCCGATCAACTGCGCCGCACTCGCGACCGCCGAGCAATGGGAAGGCGTGCTGGTCAAGGTCCTCGGCGGCACCGTGACGGCGACGTCCGTTCCGCGGACGGAGTGGTTCCTCTCCGTCGGTCCCGACACGTGCATGTTCGACGACAACTCGCTCGTGACGTTCGACTACGACGCGCACACGGGCGACACGATGGACGCACAGGGCGTGTGTGACTGGCTCTTCAACACCTACCGCGTGCAGCCGCGCGTGAACGGCGACATCACCAACTTCGTCACCGCCGTGAACGAGAACCCGTCGGCGCGCGGTTTGAGGTTTGCCGTGACGCCGAATCCGATTCGCTCGGGATCGGGCCGCGTGAGCTTTACGCTCCCGCAGGCGGGCGACGTCACGCTGCGCGTGTACGACACGCAGGGCGCGCTCGTCGCGACACTCGCACAGAAGGACGCATACCCTGCGGGAACGCACAGCCTCGTGTGGTCGGGTCGTACCGACCGCGGGACGCTCGCGCCGGCGGGTGTGTACCTGTACCGCCTCACGACGGCCGCGGGAGAACTCGCGCAGCGCGTCGTGTTGGGTCGCTAGCTTTCGCACCACCTCGGCGACGGGGGCCGCACGAAACCCCGTCGCCGGGCGTAACCCCCGTGCGATCCGCGAGGATCGCCTGACCGAGGCGCTTTCGAGCGCCTCCCCGACAACTCAGGAGATGCTCCAATGAAGAAGGCCACTGCCGTTGTCCTTGCTGTCGCGGCGCTGGGCGCGAGCGTCATCACCGCCTACGGCGACGCGACGTACCAACTGCTTCCGTTCTCGCAGAACTGGACGAACACCGGACTGATCACGGTCGACGACAACTGGTCGGGCGTGCCGGGCATCATCGGCTACCGCGGCGACGACCTCACCACGCTCACCGGCGTCGACCCGCAGACGCTACTCGCTGACGCGGGTCCGGGTGGACTCGTCGTCGACGTGAACGCGAACCGCACCGACCCCAGCGTCTTCCTGTCGGGCGGACTGTGCGAGTTCGAGGGCGGCGTGTTGGGGAACCCGGTCGTCGCATTCCAGGGATCGGGCACGTCAGACGCTCCGTCGCTGGTGCTGCACGTCAACACGACGGGCCTCATCAACATCCGCGTCCAGTACAACCTGCGCGATGTGGACGGCGCGAACGTCAGCTCGACGCAGCAGGTCGCGATGCACTACCGCGTCGGTGGCGGAACCGGCTCCTACACGAACGTCCCCGCCGGCTACGTCGCGGACGCGAGCGCGGGTCCGAACGACTCGACGCTCGTCACGCCGGTGAACGTGGTTCTGCCGATCGCGTGCGAGAACCAGGCGCAGGTGCAGATTCGCATCATGACGACCAACGCGCCGGGTACCGACGAGGAAATCGGCGTCGACGACATCTACGTCACGGGCGACCCGGTCACACCGGTCGAGCCCACGACGTGGGGCGACATCAAGCGGCTGTACAAGAAGTAATTCTCCCCCCTCAGTCGCTGATCGCAGGGCGGCCCGGCGTGAGCCGGGTCGCCTTGTCGTTTAACCGGTAGAGCGGACGCACGCGGACGATGGGCAAAAGAAAACCGGGCAGGCCGCGAGAGAGGGCCTGCCCGGCTGCGCCGCGTCGCGTCGCTACGGCGCGAAGACGATGCGCTGTGACGCGGTGACGCCGTCCGCGGTGAGCTTCACGACGTAGACGCCGGCAGCCGACGACGAACCGTTCCAGCGCACCGCATGCGCGCCCGCGTCGACAGTCTCCCCGTCGACGAGCGTGTCCACGACGCGGCCCGCGATGTCGTACACCGCGACGGTGACGCGGCTCGCGGACGGCAGCGTGTAGGCCAACGCCACGGAACCGCGCGCGGGGTTCGGCCGGGGTGCGGAGAGTGCGATGCGTCCCGTGCGATCGGCGCCGTCGCCCACGGCCGTCACCGGCAGCGGGAGGAACTGCGTGCCACCCGCCTCGTGATAGCGCGCCGCGAACTCCTGCATGTACAAGTTCGCGATCGTCGCGTCGTGAATGATCAGCGTGTTCTCGTCGTTGTCCTGGTTCGCGGACGCCGACCAGTTGTGCGATCCCGTCACGACGAACGAGTTCGATGGGATGTTCTCGTCGCCGATGAAGTACTTGTGGTGCAGGATGCCGCTCGAGAGGCCGTCGACGAACACGTCGGCGACGGGGTTCCACGGGTTGTCGCCGCCCGGCTGCCCGATGAAGTCCCACCACTCGCTGCCGCTCGCGTTGATGTTGCCGCTGTCCCACACGCCCTTCACCAAGAACCCGGGCACGCCGGTCCACTTGAGCCACATGGCATTCTCGAACGCGTCCTGCGTCATCACCATCATGCTGAAGAATGCGGTGCTCGTGAGCGTGTTGATGTCGCTCACGATCTGCGACTCCGTGCCGTCGGACGGGCTGAAGTACACTTCGATCGGGATCCCGCCGACGACGAGAGAGTGCGGCGTGTTGTCCGATTTTCTGTTACCCATCTTGGACGTCGCGGAGTTCGGCGTGTCGGTGTCCGATCCCCACTCCTCGTTGAACTCCGCCGTGAAGCACGCCGCCAGAGACGGATCCTTGATCTCGATGGAGTTCTGCGCGTCGGTGTAGAGACCTTGCGTCGTGATGTTGGCCGAGCCGGTCCACGTCCAGTCGTTCGTGTTCACGCCGTCGCGCGCGTCGACGATGAAGATCTTGTTGTGGTGAATGCCCCCGGAGGCGTGGTTCCCGCCGTACGTGCTCGTGATGGTGGGGATGCCCGCGGAGGAGAGCCGGTTCATCTCCGACGGGCTGTTGCCCGCGTCCATGATGAAGCGCACCTTCACACCGCGGTTCTTCGCGGCGATGAGCGCGTCGGTCACCGGAGCGTAGCTGAAGGAATACACCGCCGCGTCGATCGAGTACGTCGCGGCGTTGATGCGGCTGATGAGGAGCGCGCCCAGATCTGCGCTGCCGTTGGCGATCTGCCCCGTCGAATACGCCGCGTCGGTCGACTTGTTGAAGTACACGTTGATGATCGCGGGCCGGTTGATCGGTGTGATGAACGTGCGGTCGCCGCTCTGTGACAGACCGCCGAGGCTGTCGGCGGACACGGCGCGGAAATGATACAGCGTGCCCGGCGTGAGACCCATGAGCGTGACGCTGTGCGACGTGCTGTTGCCGCCCGCCTGCGACGTGCTCGAGCCGTAGGCGGTGCTCGTGCCCCAGTCCACGACGCCGGTGGCGTTCTTGTCCGTGGTCCACGTGATCGTGGCGAACGTCGAGTCGAGCGCGGTGACCGTGGGGCCGCTCAAGAACGCCGGGCCCCGGCGGATGACGTCGGAGAGGAAGCGCGGCTCGATCTCGTAGCCGAAGTTGTACGGGACCGCGGTGTCGAACTGCTTGAGGATGCCGATCACGCTGAACGTGTCGCCCGGCGCGGGCGAGCCGTTGAGCGGGGAGTCCTTGTCGAGGAAGAGCGTGCAGCTGTTGGGCGACGCGTCGGAGATGGTGAGGATCGCGTCGGTGCCGGAGATGGTTGCCGGCCAGGTGCCTGCGGTGAGGCGCACGTTGTCGATGCGGATCAAGCGCCCTTCGTCGGGTTCGGTGAACGAGCCGCCGATCCACGTCTGCGTCGTCACCTGGTCGCAGGTCTTGAGCACCGGGTCGGGCACGACCGCGCCGCTCTTGTGCTTGACGACGCTCGAGAGCGGGCTCAACTCGCTCATGCCGCGAAACTGGGCGATCGTGCCGGTCACGGTGACGCTGTCTCCGTACGAAAAGCGCCACGTCGAGATGCCGCCGCTCTGGAACAGCTCCGTTCCGCCGGTGGCGTCTTGGATATACACCTCGGTGCTCGTCTTGCTGAAGATCGAATCCGGCGAGGTGATCACGCCGGTCACGGTGAGCGGCGTTCCGATGCCGATCACGTTGCCGTTGGCATCGTTGCTGTGGATCGTGCTAATCGGGTCAGCGTTGGCGGTCGATGCGGTGAGGCACAGCACGGCGACGAGCGAGAACGCGCGCGAAGAAGCGCCGAAGCGCATGGTGGGAACCTCCAGGGTCGGGTCGGGCACTCGGTGCGGGGAGTCGAGCGACTTCGTGCAGTTCTCAGTATAGCAACCGGGCGGCGGGCGAACCACACCGGAGGCTGGTACTACTTGGAGCGATCGAGTGCTGCGATCTTGTCGACCCGTCGGGCGTGCCGTCCGCCCTCGAACTCGGTGCCCAGCCACACGGACACGAGGCGCCGCGCGGTGGCGCGCGCGACCACATTGCTGCCGAGAACGAGGACGTTCGCGTCGTTGTGGAGACGGCTGTTGCGCGTGGTGAAGAGGTCGTGACAGAGGGCGGCGCGCACGCCGGGAATCTTGTTCGCGGCCATCGTGGATCCCACGCCGGCGGCATCCACGAGAATGCCGCGCTCCGCGCGCCCCTCGGCGACGGCGCGGCCCACGCGTTCCGCGATGTCCGGGTAGTCGCACGAATCGTTCGTGTGCGTGCCCAGATCCTCGAACGGCAGGCGCACCTCCGTCCGCAGGTAGCGCACAAGGTGCTCCTTGAGGGCAAACCCGGAGTGGTCCGATCCGATCGCGACGCGCAGGGGAGCGCCCGCCGCGCGGGGCGCGGCCTGATCCAGCGTCTCGGCGACGAGGGTGTGGATGCGCGCGCGCAGATCGGTCGACATGCGCGGGACCGTAGCAACGCCCCCCGGTGCGGTCAAGCCGACGGCGGGGATCGATTGGCTACGGCGGCTTGACACTCAGCAACGTGGTTCCTAGGCTCCCGCGTCTAGCAGGAGAGATCGCTCTCCACCCGAGGACACCCGCACACGTGAGCCGTTCATCGCTGATGCGCCTGGCGCGCGAATACACCGTCGCGCTGATTGTGGCGCTGTTCATCTCGTTCCTCATTCGCTCGACGGTCGTCGAGGCGTATCGCATTCCCAGCGGCTCCATGGAGAACACGCTTCTCGTCGGCGACCGCCTCTTTGCGAACAAGATGATCTACGGCGCGACGGTGCCGTTCACGCACCATCGCTTGCCGCAGGTGCGCGCGCCGCAGATCGGCGACGTGGTGATCTTCCGCAACCCATCGGACATGCGCACGCCGTTCGTGAAGCGCGTCGTCGCCGTCGCGGGACAATCGGTGGAGGTGCGCGACAAGGTCGTGTACGTGAACGGACACCCGGTACGCGAAGCACGGGGCGTGAAGCACGAGGACATGTTCGTGATCCCGCCGATCGCGGGCACGCGTGACTACTTCGGCCCCGTCACCATTCCGCCGGGCTATTTGTTCGTGATGGGCGACAATCGCGACAACTCCTACGACAGCCGCTTCTGGGGCTACCTCGATCAGCGTCTCGTGCTCGGCAAAGCGGAAGTGATCTTTTGGTCGTGGGACGGACGGCCGTTCGTGCCCTTCACGAATCGCGTGCGGTGGGATCGCATTGGACGTCGTCTGGGATGAGTGACCCGCCGGAGACCGTCCGGCCCACCCCCTCACCCGGTCCGCGTCCCGAGAGTTTCGACGCGGCCGCGCTGCAGTACCTCGATCCGCTCTACGGCATGGCGATGCGGCTCACGCGCAACCCCGTACGCGCGCAGGATCTCGTGCAGGACACGTACGTCAAGGCGTTCCGTCACTGGCAGAAGTTCGAGCCGGGGACGAATCTCAAAGCGTGGCTCTTCAAGATCCTCACGAACACGTTCCTCAACGACATCAAGAAGCACCGGCATGACGCGCGCGCCGTGGACTTCGACGAGGTGGAGGAATTCACGCTCGGCGCAGCACTGCGCGACGACGACCCGAACGTGCGCGGGGATCGGACGATGGAGCAGTTCCTCGCGGACGTCGTGGATCAGCACGTGAAGAGCGCGATCGACGACCTGCGCGAGCCGTTTCGCACGGCCTTCCTGCTCGTCGACCTGGAGGAGTTCAGCTACCAAGAGGCGGCGGACATCCTCGGCGTGCAGATCGGGACTATTCGCTCGCGGCTCTTTCGCGGGCGGGCGTTTCTCTCGGAGCGACTGCGAACGTATGCGATCGAGAGCGGCGTGGTGTCGCCGGACACGCCGCTACGCCGGAGCGAGGGCGCCGAATGAGCCGCGCGGACGCCGAGCGCGCGGCGCAGTTGCGGGAGAGGCTCACGCGGTATTCGCACGCGTATCACGTTCTGGACGCGCCGGACGTGACCGACGCGGAGTACGACCGGCTCTACCGCGAACTGCGCGATCTCGAGGAGCGCGATCCGTCGCTCGTCACGCCGGATTCGCCGACGCAGCGTGTGGCGCCACATCCGGCGGAGCACTTCGCGCAAGTGCGTCACCCGCGCCCGATGCTCTCCCTGGGCAACGCGTTCGGCGCGGAGGAACTACGGACGTGGCACGCGCGCGTGATGAAACTCCTCGCCACGAGCGAGGAAGTGACCTGGGTGTGCGAGCACAAGATCGACGGACTTGCGATTGCGCTCACGTACGAGAACGGCGTGCTCGTCCGCGGCGCGACCCGCGGCGACGGCGCGACCGGCGAAGACGTGACGCACAACGTGCGCACGATTCAGTCGATCCCGCTGCGACTGCACGCGAAGAAGGCGCCCTCGCGCATCGAGGTGCGCGGCGAGGTGTACATGGCGCGACGCGACTTCGCCGCGCTCAACGCGGAGCGTGATGCGGAAGGGCAGCAGCCGTTCGCCAACCCGCGCAACGCGGCGGCCGGCGGCGTGCGCCAGCTCGATCCGCGTCTCACGGCGAAGCGGCGCCTGTCGTTTCTCGCGTACGCGGTGGGGTACGTCGAGGGGGCGACGTTCACGCGGCACTCCGAGGCGCTCGGCGCGCTGGCCGCGTACGGCTTTCACGTCAACGCGGAGAATCGCGTGTTCACGTCGTTCGACGACGTCGCCGCGTTCTGCGCGGAGTGGGAGCGCCGCCGCGCGGAGACGCGCTACGACATGGACGGCTGCGTCGTGAAGATCGACTCGCTTGCGGTGCAAGAGGCGCTCGGCGTCGTGGGGCGCGAGCCGCGCTGGGCGATCGCGTACAAGTTCCCGCCCGAGGAAGCGGAGACGACGCTCGAGGACATCGCGGTGAATGTGGGCCGGACGGGCACGCTGAATCCGTTCGCGATCCTCACGCCCGTGCGCGTGAGCGGCGTCACGGTGCGCCAAGCGGCGTTGCACAACGAAGACTACGTGCTCGGCAAGGATATTCGCATCGGCGACCACGTCATCGTGCAACGTGCCGGCGAAGTGATACCGGAAATCGTGCGATCGCTTCCGGAGAAACGCACAGGGAAGGAGCGCACATTTGCGATGCCGCGCACCTGCCCCGCGTGCGGGTCGGCCGTCGCACGTGAAGAGGGCGAGGCGGCGCACCGGTGTGTGAACGCCGCGTGTCCGGCGCAGGCGCTGGAGCGTCTCGTGCACTTTTGCGGGCGCGGCGCGATGGATGTGCAGGGTATCGGTTACAAGGTCGCCGAGAAGCTCCTCGAAGAAGGCCTCGTGCGCGACGGCGCGGACATCTACACGT
>CAZEPH010000015.1:0-16092 GCA_964514075.1 uncultured bacterium
GGGGCAACATGGTCTTCGCTTGGAGACGGAACAGATGGTGTTGTTCGAGGGCTCGCACAGATTCAGGGCGCACTTGCTGCGGCCGGGGACTTCACAACAGCTGGACTGGTGGCATCATCCTATCTGGCTCGATGGGACGGGCTAGCGTGGGACGCGATCGGAAATGGAGTGGACGCTCCCACCCGGACTCTCCTGGCTGTTTCCGATACGCTCTACGTGGGTGGAGACTTCCTGCAAGCGGGACCGGTGACCGCGAACCACATCGCGGCACGAATTGAGCCAGAGTGGATGTCGCTACACGAGGGAGGTGGTGGTGTCGATGGGCCAGTTCGCGCGCTGGCGTCCTTCGGCGGAAGCGTCGTGGCGGGTGGTTCATTCACCAGTGCTGGCGGTTCACAAGCGACGAACATCGCCATGTGGGATGGATCTCGGTGGATGCCCGTCGGACAAGGACTGAACGGACATGTCCTGGCGCTCGCTGGATGCGGGGACCAACTCTACGCAGGCGGAGAGTTTACGCAAGCTGGCGATAGTGCCACTGCCTACATCGCTCGATGGGATGGAGCAACCTGGCATCCGTTGTCGCCCGGATTCGACGCGCCGGTGCGGGCGTTGTCGTGTTCGGACGGCAAGGTCTACGCGGGCGGCGACTTCACGCATGCTGGATCGATGCCGGTCTCGCATGTCGCAGTGTGGGACGGATCATCTTGGGGCGTGCTCGGCAGCGGCACAACAGGGACAGTCAACGCCATCACTGAATACGCGGGAGCTGTTGTTGTAGGGGGCGCGTTCGACAAAGCGGGGGGGTTGACGGTCGGCTATGTTGCAGCGTGGGACGGCAACACCTGGAGCACACTTGGCTCTGGTGTGAATGGGCAAGTCAACGCACTCTCGAACTTCAATGGGCAACTGGCTGTCGGCGGATCGTTCTCAGAAGCGGCCCACTCCCCGGCTGCGTCTGTGGCACTCTGGAATGGTCTGTCGTGGTCGGCACTTGCCAGTGGATTGAACTCTGCTGTGAATACGATGGCCGACGTAGGTGGTGCGCTGGTGGTCGGCGGTTCATTCAGCGCAAGCGGAGCAACGCAGTGTTCGCGTATCGCTCGCTGGACCGGAGTTGAGTGGCTCGCGCTTGACGCGGGGTTGAATGGCAATTGCTCCGCAGTAGTTGACTACAACGGGGATGTTTTCGCAGGTGGAGACTTCACGATTGCTGGTGGCAGGTCATCCAGTCACGTCGGTCAGTGGACCGATACGCTACTCACAAGCGCTCGCGGGGCTCCTGAACAGACAGATCACCCGGCCCAGCACGCCTTGTCGCTCATCGTTCGCCGTGTGTCTAGGCGCCTGTTCCAGTTCGATTTCTATGACCCAGGGGTTCGTTCAGTATCACTAGACATATTCGACATCAGCGGTAGAGCAATCAACCATCTAGAGGGTGAGAGACGAACTGCCGGAAGGCGATCGGTCGTCTGGAGCTCGCGTATGTCAAATGGTGCCTACGCATCGTCCGGTGTATATATCGCACGAGTGCGAGCCGGTAGCATCTCCTCTGTCGCGAGGATCGTCGTCACGAAGTAGGATCGAGACGTTCGATCGCCCCGCGAATCATCGATGGCTACCGCCCCCTCACCCCCGCCACATCCTCCTTCGTCACCTCCGCCCGCGCCAGCGGCGACTGCGTCCAAAACCCACCAGGATCCGCCGCGCGAATGACCTCCAACTCCGCGGCCGACGGCTCCGGCGTCACGTGCACATCGGACGCCACGCGCAACGACCACCCCGTATGCGCAAGCACGTCGTCCACACTCACGCCCGGATGCGTCGACGCCAAATACGCCTCGCCGCTCGCAGCATCAAAGCGCAGCAGCCCCAAAGTTGTCACGACACACGACGGCCCGCCCGGCCCAAGGCCTTCGCGCTCGCGCCACCCCGCGCCGTCGCCGTGCCCCGGCGACGTCCGATAGTGCACGCGCTCCACAAAACGCCGCCGCTCGTGCTTCATCAACACGACGAGGCGTTTCGCCAAACACGCAATGTCCGCGGCGCCACCGGATCCGGGCAAGCGAATCGTACGTCCATGTAGCACAACCTGCGTGGAATTGAGATTCCCGAACCGATCGATCTCCGCCGCGCCCAGAATCCCCACGTCGATCCGCCCCTGCTGCAGCATCGACAACACGGATAGCGTGTCGCCGCAATACAGAGCACCGGTAATATTCGGCGGATCGCCCATCGTGCGCAGAACGTCGGTGGCCGCAGTCGTGCGAATGAGCCCGTTCTCGTAGATCGCGCGCAGCTTCTTCCCCATCTTCTGCGCGACGATCATCGCCACCAACGGCAGGCGCGCGCCGACGAACACCGTCTCGCCGTCCTGCAGCTCGCGCGCGGTGGCGGCGATCATCAACTCCGGGAGCGTGTAGTGCTGCATCGCAGCGCGCCGGGCGGCTACAGGATGCGCCGGTCGAACGTCACGGGCGGGAGCGTGATCCCCCACTTCTCGACGTGCGGCTTGAGATCGTCCATGTACTGCTGGCGCAAGACGTCGTTGTCGACGGTCATCAAGCCGACATCCACCGCGAGTTTGTGCGCGCGCGATCCGCTCCGTCCGAAGGAGTCGAGCGCACGCGGATACCACTTCTCGGTGTACTGCATCAACTGCGGCTTGTTCGCTGCGTCGCGCGCAAACTCGGTGATCTTGTTGATTGAAAACGCGCGGTGCAGGCGCTCTTCCTTCACCATCTGTCCGACGGCGCGGTCGAGCGGCGCGTACGACGAGTCCGTGAACGCGCGCAGGTAGTAGAACACGACGCCGGTGACGAGGAACAGGTACACGCACGTGTCGAACCAATTCTCGATCGACATGTTCAGCGTCTCGACCTTGTGCTCGCCCGTCTTGCGCCAGAGCATTTCTTCCACGAGGTCACCGCGTCCGAGTTCTTGCAGCAGCTTGCTCATCTGCCACGCACGGCGCATCTCTTCGTTCAAGACGCGCGCGATCACCCAGCGGTCTTCCGCGTTGGGCGCGTGATCCAACCACGGGCGCAGTTGCTGCACGGCGGCGTACCCGCTGTCCGCCTGAATCGACAAGAAGTGACACGCGACGTCGAGGAATTCCTGCGACATCTCCTCGCGCGTTTCGAGTTTCTTGATTTGTGCCGGGCCTTCCATCGTCACGCTCGGGGGGTCCTCTCTACAGGATGTGACGGTCCCACGTTTCATCGGGCAGATCGAGGCCGATCTTGCCGACCTCGCTCGCCACCTCCTCGATGTACGCCTTGCGCAAGACCTCGTTGTCCGTCTTCTTGATGCCTTGCTCCATCACGCGATAATTCCGCGACGGGCCCGACTTGCCGAACATGTCCAGCGCGCGCGGATAGAACTTCATGAGCGCTCGCTGCGCCTGGTCCTTGGTCTTGCGTTCGCTCGACAGCCGCTCCATGCGCGATTTGCCGAACCCGAGGTGCAGCTTCTCCTCATCGAGCATCATGTCCGTTACGCGCGCAAGCGGCGCAAACGACGACTGCTGAAAGTCGCGCAAGTGATAGCAGCCGACGCGATCGATCAGGAACGTAAACGCCGCCACGTCCGCGAACGTCTCGAATTCAATATTGAACGCGAGCAGCTTGTGCGCGTTGCGTTCCTTCCACAGCAATTGCTCCACCATGTCGTGCGCGCCGAGGTGATCCAGCAGGCCGCACATCTGCCACGCGTGGCGCATCTCCTCCATGAGGATGCGCGAGAGGAGCCACCGATCGTCAGGCGACGGGCACCGGTCCAGCCACAGCGCGAGCTGCTGCACGGCCGCCAACTCCGTGTCCGCTTGAATCTCGAGAACCTTGAGCAAATCGGACAGGTAGACCTCGTCCATCTCGGACTTGGTCTCCATGCGCTTCATTCCGGTCTGCCATTCCATCGTCATCGGTGTCACCCCTATCGTGCGTTGGTGTCGTGCAAGGATGTCTGCGTAAAAACTAGCGGCCGGAGAACACCGGCTGCCGCTTCTCGACGTAGGCGCCGAGGCCTTCCTTTGCGTCGTCGCTCGTGAAGAGCTGCTGTTGCAGTTCGCGCTCGATCGCGAGCCCTTCGCTGAACGGCACTTCGACGCCGGAGCACACGGCGCGCTTGATGCGGCCCACCGCCTTCGACGCCTTGAGCGGCGGCACGAACTGCGCGCAGTACTCGTGCACGTCCGCGTCGAACGTCTCCGACGCAAAGACGTGGTTGACCAACCCTATCTCGGCAGCTTCCTCGAACGTCATGAGGTTTCCCGTCACCATCATCTCGATGGCGCGTGCTTTGCCAATCAGGCGGCCGAGGCGCTGTGTGCCCCCCGTGCCCGGGAGCACGCCCAGTTGCACTTCCGGCAGTCCGATCTTCCCGGAGTTCTTGCGCGCGAGGCGAATGTCCGCGGCCATCGCGATCTCGAAACCGCCGCCGACCGTGTGCCCGTTGAGCGCCGCCACCACCAGCTTCGGCGTCTGCTCGAGGCGGTTGAGCGTCTCGTTCGCGTGGAGACAAAAGTAGTATTTGAACGTCGGGTCGACCGTCTTGAGCATGTTGATGTTCGCGCCGGCGGAGAAGAACTTGTCGCCGTTGCCGCGCAGGAGAATAACCGAGACGTTGTTGTCCATCCGCGCCTGGAGGATGCCGGAGTCCAGCTCCTGCATCATTTCGTACGTATACGTGTTCGCGGGGGGATCGTTCAGCGTGAGTTGCGCGATTCCACCTTCGGCCTTGTATTCGACCAACGCCATGTTCAGGACTCTCCTTTGCTGTTCTATCCGCTCACGTCCACCCACACGCTCTTCACCTCCGTGTAGAGGTCGATCGCGTGAGCCC
This sequence comes from uncultured bacterium, assembly GCA_964514075.1. Classification (GTDB taxonomy): domain Bacteria; phylum Eisenbacteria; class RBG-16-71-46; order CAZEPH01; family CAZEPH01; genus CAZEPH01. The sequence goes on from CAZEPH010000015.1 coordinate 4,843, forward strand.
CGAGCTCGCGGCCAAAACCGCTCATCTTGAAGCCGCCCCACGGCGACGCGTTGTCGGTGGGGCCGTAGGCATTGATCCACACGGTGCCGGCGCGCAGATCGCGCGCCAGGCGGTGGGCCTTGCCGATGTCGCGCGTCCACACGGCCGCGGCGAGGCCGTAGGCATTCGCGTTCGCCTGGCGAATCGCATCGGCGGGATCCGTGAAGCGGATGACGGAGAGCACCGGCCCGAAGATTTCCTCGCGCGCGATGGTCATGTCGTTGTCGACGTCATCGAAGATTGTGGGCTTCACATAGTAGCCGCGACAGTCGCCATAGGTGGCAGCTTCGCCTCCGGCGACGAGACGCGCGCCTTCTTTCGCGCCGATGTCGATGTAGCGCAGCACGCGTTCTTGCTGCGCGCGCGTGATCTGCGGACCGAGACGCGTCTTCGCGTCGAAGGGATCGCCTTGCTTGAGTGTGGCGGTGCGCTCGACCAACTTCGCGACGAACGCGTCGTGGATGTCCGCCTGCACGAAGAGCCGCGAGCCCGCGCTGCACACCTCGCCCTTGTTGTAGAAGATGCCGCTCACGCTGCCGCGCACCGCCGCATCCAGGTCCGCATCCGCGAACACCACGTTGGGCGACTTCCCGCCCAACTCCAGCGAGAGGCGCTTCATGCTCGCGGCCGCCTCGCGCATCACGTTCTGCCCGACGGCGGTGGACCCCGTGAACGCGATCTTGTCGACGCCCGCGTGCACCACGAGCGCGGCGCCCGTCGTGGGCCCGTCTCCCGGGACGATGTTCACCACGCCCTTCGGCACGCCCGCTTCCTGCAGGATTTCGCCGAGCACGAGCGCGGTGAGAGGCGTTTGCTCCGCCGGCTTCAGCACGCACGTGTTGCCGAACGCGAGCGCGGGCGCCAGCTTCCACGCCGCCATCAGCACGGGGAAATTCCACGGGATGATCTGCCCGATCACACCGACCGGCTCGCGCAGCGTGTAATTGAAGTACGGCCCGCGCACGGGGATCGTGTCGCCGTGCGCTTTGGTGGCCCAACCCGCGTAGTAGCGGAAGCAATCGATCGCCATCGAGAGGTCGATCTTCGTCGCCTCGCCGAGCGGTTTGCCCGTGTTGAGCGTTTCCATCTCGGCCAGCCCGGCAATGCGCGCTTCCATGAGATCCGCCGCGCGCCAGAGCACGCGCGCGCGATCCGCGCCGGCCATGCGCGGCCACTTGCCTTCGTCTTGTTCGCGCCGGGCCGCCCGCACGGCCAGGTCGACGTCCGCGGCGTCGCCCGCGGCGACGTGCGCGAGCACCTCGTCGCGCGCCGGGTTCATCACCGGCAGTGAACGTCCGGACGCGGAATCGCGCCACTCGCCGTCGATCCAGAGGCGAGTGGGCAGGGCACGGGTCATCGTGTCTGTGGCCACGGTTTCGCTTGAAACTCCCTAGTGGGGTGACTGCGGGTTCACTGCGAGACGCTTGGGCACATCCGAGTGCGGGAGCGCGCCGTTGGCAGTCAATGTGCGGCGCGGCACGAGACTAGGGGTGCGGAAGGGGGAAGTCAAGAAACGCGCGGCCCGCCGCTTTCGCGGCGGGCCGGCGATACCACAGAGCGAGGGGGCTTCTACGATCTTAGTTGTGGAAGATCGACTTGATCTTGCCCCAGGTCGACGGCTCCGCGGGAGTGGAGCCGCAGTGCCCCGGGCCGATCACGCCGTTGTTGTAGTTGTCGAGAACCTGCGTCAGCGAGTTCGTTTGGTTGGTCGGAAGCGAGCCGCTGCCGATCGGCGGAACGACGAGCGAACCAATGAGTGCGTCCGCCGCGGCGATCGTGGCCGACGCAGCCGTCGGGTCCGCACCGTTGAGAATGTTCAGCTTCGCGGCGATCAGCTGGTGCGCGAGCGAAACGAGACCGTTGCCTTGCACGGGCTGACCGAAGATCGCCAGCAACTGCGCCTGCGTGTACGACACTGTCCCGAGCGTGAGCATGTTCGTCGGCCACGCCTCGGGGTGGTTCTTCCAGTAGCCTTGCGTGTACGTGCAGTTCTGGGGGCCGGTCGTGCCGCCGTTGACGGTCGGGCTGAACGCCGCGCCGCCGATCGCGACCGCCGTGAACACGTACTCCGTGTTGTAGGCCAGTTCGTTGGCGTCGTTCGTCGCGCAGCCTTCTTCGTCGAAGAGGTCACCGATCTCCACCATCGCCGACTGGTTGCCGGCGAGTTGGAACGTCGAGACAACACCGTCGAAGTCGTTCAGCGTCGGGGCGTTGAGGAAGCAGGCGAGGCTCGCGCCGGCCATCGCCTCCGGCCACACGCCGCCGTTCGCGTCGAAGTCCGACTTGGGCATCCAGTACACGATGAATCCGTCGGGAGCACCGCTCGCGCCGGCGGTCACCGTGACGAGCTGCTTCCCGTGTCCGGTAGCGCCGAGCTCAATCGATGGCGCGTCGAGCTCGTCGGCAACGGCGAGCGTGCCGCCTGCGACAAGCGCGAGTGCGAGCATCGCGGTAAGGGCAAAAAGCCGTCGCTTCATTTTCGGGAGTCCTCCTGCTGATCTGGCCATAGTTGAGTTGTTTCGACCGGAGGGTGTCGTGCCAGCAACCGGGCGAGTCTCTTCGGTAAGGGGAGTGAGACAAGCGTAGCAGGGAATGCCGAGTTTCCACAACCGTCGAGGTGTGTAGCCGGCATCATGCCATTTCCACGAAGATGTCAGTCTTTCATAGACTTTGGGCCCAGCAATGTGCGCTCCGGCCATGGGAACGAGGGCAAATCGGCGCCCCTGGTCCGCGTATTGCGGGAGCCGGTGTCGATCGGTCCTGCAGTTCCCACCCGCTCCGCTCCCCGCCGGAGGAGGCTGACATGCACAGCACCCGTGGTTTTCGCAGCGCGCTCCTAACCCTGCTGCTCCTCCCGTTGGGGGAGGGCGCCCGCGCCCAGTCCACGCCGGAATGGGTTCCCATCAACGGCGGTGCGAGCGGGACGCCCGCCACGATCACGCTCGACGCAAGAAGTTCTACGTCTCAACAGACGGTGTTCGACGTCGCGGTGCATGGCTTTTGGAAGAGCACGCGCGTCGGAGCGGACTTCCAGACCTATCACGTGATCGAGGTGCCGGGGCTGACGTCCAACAACATCGTGGGCGATCCCGACCTTCCGACTGCGCGGGTCAACGTGGCCATTGCGACCAATCCAAAGTCCGTGTCCACCGCCACGGGGCTGACGACGAGCCTCACTTTCCCGGGACTCAACGTGTGGCCGCGGGGGACGGAGGAGCAGGAGGCGGACTTCGGCGAAACGATTCCGTCGTCCTTCGTTCGCAACACGTCGACGTACTCGCTCAACACGCTCTACCCGACGTCGACGTCAAAGGCTGCGCTCGGGCACGAACTCGCGCACACGGTGCAGGGTCGCAGCGTCGAGTGCCATCCGCTGCGATGGAATCCGACGACGAAGGTGCTCACGGTGTACCCCACGCTGCGCGTGACCGTGTTCCACTCCGGGACCGCCACGACGAGTCCCGCGATGACGAAGCATCGGTTCGCCATCGCACAGGTCTACTACATCAACTGGGGCGAGGTGGACGAGTTCTATCCGTTCGAGACCGTTGTCTACAACGGCGACTACTTGTTCGTCGTCGGAGACGGCTTGTCGAGCGCGAAGATCCAGCCGCTCGTGAACCAGAAGAAGGCGCGCGGCTTCCACACGACGACGGTGTCCCTCGCCGGATCGCACTCCTGTGAGGCCGTGCGGGACATCATCACGAACTGGTACAACGAGACGCCGCCCGAGCGCGATCACTACTGCCTGCTCGTCGGCGACGTCGACCGTATTCCGCTGTGCGTCGAACCCTACAACGGCTGGAAGACCGACGATCTATATGCAGACGTCGTCCCCAGCGGGGAGACCGGGATCTTCAACACGGAGGTCTACCTCGGCAGGTTGTCCGTGGACGGCGACGACGACCTCCACAACCAGGTGAGCCGCATCCTGACGTACGAGGACTCGCTGGGGTTCAACGAGTCGTGGCTCGACAGCGTCGTGTTGATCGCGCACGAGCAAGAGGCGCCGGGCAAGTATGAAGGCAACATGGAAGAGGTACGCACGTACCCGTACTCGCAGGTCGATCCGTCGTTCAAGACGGTGTACGGATCCAACGCGGCGAACCACAACGCACAGATCGATCACGCAATCGAGGACCACGGCGTTGGAATCGTGAGCTATCGCGGGCACGGGTCGTCGACGGCGATCGCCGAATGGAACTACTGGGGCGAGTGGTGGAACACGGACAACGTCGCCTCCCTGAACCCCGGTCCGCGCATGTTGCCGGTCGTGTGGTCGTTCACCTGCACGAACTCCAACATCGAGTACGGCGACTGCATCGCGGAGCGATGGATGGAGAGCTGGGATGGCGACCGTCCGTCCGTGGGCGCGGTGGCGCACTACGGCGCGACGATGGTGTCGGGGACCGAGCAAAACCACACGCTCAACAAGATGATGTGGCGCGCCGTGTTCGATGAGGGGCTCACGACGATCTCGCACGCCATCGAACGCGCCGAGTTGACGATGCGCCTCACGCACAGCGCGGACCAGAATGCGTACTTGTTCATGCTGCTGGGCGATCCGGAAATGCAAGTCCGCCGCACGCGCCCGCAGTTCCAGGTCAACGCCGCGTGGGTGGTGTCGCACCCGTCGTTCGTCGCGCCGCAGTGCCCGACGCACGGCTGTTGCGAAGGATGCCCCGCACCGCCCATCGACATTCTCGTGCTGAACACGAACGGCGATCCAGTGCCGGGTGTGAAGGTGGCGTATTGGAAGCCGGCCGGTGACTCGCTGGAGATCGACGAATCGCAGGACAATCGCTACACCGAGGCGGACGGGTGGGCGCACGTACCCGCGACGTACATGAGCGAAGGGACGATCTATTTCACGGTCACCGACGACTTCGGCAACTCGTACACTGGCACGATCCCGGTGAAGGATCCGGACACCGCGGTCGTCGGCGATCACGATCACGGATCGCCTGCCGGAACCGCGACGTCCTTGCACGCCGTGCCGAGCGTTCTCCGATCGCGCGTGGTGTTTCGTCTCGATGGTGCGGCGGGCGGAGAACGCGTCACGCTGTACGACCTCGCCGGACGCGCGGTGCGCCACCTAGAGGTGCCGGCCGGCGAGAAGAGCGTGGCATGGGACGGACGCGACACATTCGATCGGATCGTCGCCAATGGGACGTATGTCGCACGCGCTGCGACCGGCGGCCGCGACCTCACGACGCGCGTGTTCGTGATGCACTAGTCGTTGACGTGCGCTTCAACCGCAGCACGCGGCGTCCGGGTCCCTGCGACTCGGCCGCCGTTCGTGCATTGCACGAGAGAGTCCGCTAGAGTCCTGCGGTCCGCCGTTTCGCATCGAGAGAGGAGGTTTTCTCATGTTCGCGTCTGTGATCGTCGCGGTTTCCGTTTTGGCGTCCGGCACGGTGCGCGCAAATCGCGAGGTGGAGCTGAGGCTGGCGTTTGAGGGAACACGTGTGGCAGTGAAGATGGACATGCCCGCCACCGAACGCGGCATCGATGTGCGCCCCGAGCGCACGCCGCGCGTGGACCTCACGGAATACGCAAAGCGCTTGAAGGAACACGGTACGTCGCTGCGCACGGGGCAGTCCGCATTGATCACGAAGATCAAAGTGAAGGAGAAGCTGATCGAGGTTCAACTCGACGGCGGCGGGTACGGCACGTTCGGGGATGAGGACAACAGCATCAGCGTTCAATCCACAGAGAAGTCGACACGCGAGAAAGAGCTCGAGAAGGCCGTGAAAGCGGAGAAGGACCCGGTGCGCAAGAGGGAACTGCAACGCGAGCTCGATGACGTGGCCCGTGAGCGTCGCACGGAAGATCGACGCCTGCAGGCGGTGAGCGCCGCCGCGGAGGAAGCGCGCAAGGCCCGCATTCGCGACAAAGCTCTCGCGTCAGGCTCGCGCTTCAACGTTCGCTTCGAAAAAGGCGTGACCGAGGATGCACTCACGAAGGACGGGATCCGCGCCGCGCTCGCGGACTTCGTGGACTTCGACCCGGCGCCGCCGGCCACGCCCAACACCCCCACTGCAGTCGACACTGCAGTCGACGAGTTGCGGAAGGGGCTTTCCTTCGACGACGTGGAACGCATGTGGGGCGAAGCGCTCAAGACCCAGTACCGCACGGAAGCGGGCTTTGCCATCTCCTCGCGTACCTACGTGCGCAACAAGGAGAAGCTCGAGGCAGACTTCGTCGAGGGCGTGCTGGTGCGGTACCGCGTCTCGTCGAACTAGATTCTGTCAGTCGATCGCATCACATGATGTCGGCCGTGTCGTGACACGGCCGACATTCTCGTTCACCGCACCGGCGCAAGTTGTTGCCGCCGTGTCACGGCTCGTGTGGCATCGCGCTTGCCTCCACCCGATGTGAAGCCGGACGCATCCTGCGCCTCAACCGGCCCGGCTTCGTTCCCCACCCTGCTCCCCTTCGTCACGGAGGCTCCCCAAGCCTGAAGACGGAGGACACCCCGATGTTGTGCACAAAGACCTCACCTTGGCGCCGCAGCGTGCGTCACTCACGCAAAGCGCTCCTGTCTCTCGCCTGTTTCCTCTCAGTTTCCGCGCTCGCTCACGCGCAGCAGCGCCAGTGGATTTCCCTCGACGGGTCACCGCCGGGCACACGGACCGAACTCAAACTCGACACAAACGCCTCGACACCGTCGCAGTCGTTCTTCGACGTGTTCGTTCACGGTTTCTACGTTTCCGACAAGACCGGCAGCGATGGGCAGGTCTACCAAGTCATCGACGTGCCAGACATGCCGGGACTGAACCAACTCGGCGCGCCTGACCTGCCGGTCCTGCGCGATCACCTCGGAATCGTCACGGGGGCGCAGCGGCTCGACGTCCTGCAAGCGAGCGTGCTCGACCTGCGCACGTTCACGAACATGAACGTGTGGCCACAGCCCTATGAAGCGGAAGACCACCCAGGGTGGTCGCAGGAGCGCTTTACCAAGGATCAAACGGTCTACAACATGACCGTTCCGTTCCCGACGATCCAAGTCGCGCCGGGCGACGACATGATGGTCGTGCTGCCGCCGGCGCGCGGCGTCATGTTCGACATCCGGCCGTTCCGCGCGATTCCCGCGAGCAAGACGCTGCAGGTGGGAGCGCGGATGCGCGTGGGTTTCGGACACACGGGAACGCCGACCACGGGCCGTGAGATCACAAAGGACCGCGGCGCGCTCCTGGGCGAGACATTTGCAAACTGGGCGGAGATCGCGCCGTACCTACCGATCAACATCATCAAGTACGACGGCGATTTCCTGTTCGTGTACGAGTCCCAATACGCGGACGAAATCAAGCCGCTCGTCGACCAGAAGAAAGCGCGCGGGTTCTTGGTGCGCGAGGAAGTCATTCCCACGACGGGCAACACGTGTACGTCGATCCGCGACCTGATCGAAGCGTGGTATGCAAGCACGCCGTCCGAGAGGGATCACTACGCCATTCTCGTGGGCGACGCGTCGGTCATTCCGACGTGCACCTCGCCGACCGGCGATCCGACCGACGACATGTACGGCGATGCGGACAACGACGGCGTCGACGACCTGTGGGAAGAGGTGTTCCTCGGTCGTCTGTCCGTCGACGGTGAGGCCGACCTGGCGAACCAAGTCGACAAGATCCTCGATTACGAAGACCACATGCCCATGTGCACGACGTGGCTCGACGACGTGTTGCTCATCGCGCACGAAGAGGACGCGCCACTCAAGTACCAGGGCTGCCAGGAAGAAGTCCGCACGTATGCGTACTCGCAGGTCGTGCCGAACTTCTCGACGATCTACGGATCCGTCGCGGGGAACGACAATGCGGACATCACCGCGTCGATCAACGCCGGCAAGAACATCGTGTGCTACCGCGGCCACGGCTCGAACACGGAGTGGTGGCAGTGGAACGGCGCACAGAGCTTCAACACCGGCGACATCGCGGGCCTCGCGAACGGCAGCAAGACGCCGGTCGTGTGGTCGATCGCATGCGACAACGGAGTACTCTCTGCCAGCGACGGCTTTGGAGAGACGTTCATGGAGCAAGTGGGTAAGGGCGCGGTCGCGCACTACGGCGCGACGGTTCCCTCCGGCACGTCGGCGAATCACGAGCTGGACAAGCGACTCTTCCGCGCCGTGTACGATCTCGGATTCACCACGCACTCGCTGGCGATTTGGTGCGCGGAGCACTGGACCGACGTGTTCCACGGTCCAGACAACCCGTGGATGTATCTCCTGCTCGGGGACCCGGAGATGAAGATCCGACGCGCGAACACAGGATGCTTCCTCCCGGACCCGTGGATCGTCGAAAAGCCTCCGTTCATTCCGGTGGGATGCGAAGTCGTGGACTGCTGCCCGGGATGCCCCGGGCCGCCGATCGACATTCGCGTGCTCGACCCGCTCAGCGGCGCACCGGTGCCGGGCGTGAAGGTCGCATACATCAAGACGACGACCGCAGGCGCGTCGGCTCCCGGGTCTCTCGGCACGGAGATCGACGAAGCGCAAGACAACCGCTACACGCAGGCCGACGGCTGGGCGCACGTTCCGGCGCCGAAGCTCACGGAAGGCTACGTCGTCTACACCGTGACCGACGACAATGGCAACGCGTACACCGACTCGATTCCCGTGCAAGGTTCGACGGCGATCGGCGACGGCCGCCCCGCGACCGCGATGCGTGTGTTCGCCTCGCCGAGCGTGATGAGCACGTGGACGCACATCGCGTTCAGCCGCGCGCTCGACGCCGACACGGACATCAACGTGTACGACATCTCCGGACGCACGGTCCGCGCTCTCTCCGCGAAGAGCGGCGAGCAGGGCCTCGTGTGGGACGGAATGGATGCGTCCGGTGTGCGCGCGGCGGCGGGTGTGTACCTCGTCAAGGCGGCCACGCGTGAGGGAGTCGTGAGCACGCGCGTGATCGTGCAGTAGATCTCGCGACGCCCCCTGTCCCGGGTCGTGGGACATCCAACGGCGGGCCGGTTGCACGAACCGGCTCGCCGTTTCGATTGTGCCGTCGCACCGACGTGCGTGCTAGGCTTGTGACAGCACGTTCCGGAGGGTGCAGCTATGACACGCAGGGTGTTTCTCGCGAGCGCGACGCTCGCCGTCGCGTTGTGTACGGCGGGATGCAAGACGACCACGGCGCCGCAGACGGGCCTGACCGGCACGGCCACGCGATCGCCGATCCTCCCGGTGTGCCGCGAGGGCGAGATCTGTTCTGCCCCGCTGGCCGCGACATTCGAAGCGCGTCGCGGGTCGCGGGTCATCGCGTCGTTTCACTCCGATGCCGACGGACACTTCACCGTCTACCTCGCCCCAGGTGACTACGCAGTGTGGCTCACGGACCCACAGGTGGCGGGGTTCTTGATTTCGACAGTCACGTACGTCCACGTCGAGGACGTCGGCCTCACGCACGCCGATCTGGAGTACGACACCGGGATCCGGTGATGCGCGTCAGCGCGTGAGGTAGATCACCCGCTGCGCGGCTCTCTCGCCATCCGTCACGCGGATCACGTACACGCCGCGCGCCGCGCGCCGTGGTCCTTCGAGCATACCGCTCCACGTGAGAGCGATATCGCGTGGCGCAAGACCGTCGAAGAGCGTGCGAACGCGACGGCCGCGTACGTCGAGGACGTCGACACGGAGTGCTGTCGGTTCGCTCACGTGCACCATTGCGCCATCGAGCGACCACGCGACGCGAAGCGGCGCTGGCGACACGGCGACGACCTCTTCCGCCCAGATATCGCCGATCGCGCTCTCCGCGGCGGCCGCCGCGAACGGTGCAACGCCCACCGCATCGCAGATCGTGCGCAAGAGCGTGTAGTGCGTGATCGGAGTGGCGGAGACGTAACGCGTCTTCACGGGCGCTCCGCACACCACGGTGAGTATGAGATTCCCCGCCGATCCGTCGTCCTCGTCCCATGTGATCACGACGACGCCGTTCGGCCCGACGGCCGCGCGCATCATCGGAATCTCTGCGGCGAGCCACGCGTCCGTCACGGTGAGCGGACAGTCGTGCCCGTCATTGCACTGATTCGGCACGACGTACGCGAGACGCGGGAGCGCGTTCGCCGCAATGTCCGCGGCAAGGTCCTCATACGGCCGCTCGTTGAGGTGCGTGAGGTTGCCGAAGTGCGTCCACGGTTCGTGCTTTCGCGCGTAGAGCGCTCCCGCGGTGTCGCACGTGTCGGAGCCGGCAAACGGGAGGTTCTCGCTGTACGCGCGCCACGTCACGCCCGCAGCTTCGCAGGCGTGACCGAGATTCTCGGCGTAGAACGGCGAACCGGGCGCGGGACACGTGTTGCTCGTCACGCCGAGCGTGCTGCCGGCCCACATGGCGAGGTAGTTCGGCTGCGATGGATGCGTGATCGCACGCGAGTCGGCGAACGATGCGAAGCTGTCCGCGAGCGATCGCAGATAGGGCATCGCGAGCGCCTGCGAGTACGAGTGGTTTTCGAGGACGACCACGATGACGTGATCGAGCGGTGGGACGGCCGCGCGCGCCGGCACGGCGGCACAGCACACGAGCGCGAGAACGGACGCGATGCGAGAGCACAGGCGCATGCATTGAGTCTAGCGCAGACGCGACGCAGGCGTCGCTGCGTCTTTGGGAGCGACGCTCGCGGACGCGCACCGGGAAACGCGCGATCCGGCGTGCACGCGGCGAAAGACGGTTGCGATGCACTAGAGCCGCCGATACGATGCCGCGCATCATGGAGATTCTCGAATCGCGCATCGACGCGTCATCCCCCGAATTCGCGGCTAATGAGGCGCACCATCGCGCTCTGGCCGAAGCGCTCGCGACGGAAATGGAGCGCGTGCGCGCGGGCGGCGATCCCGCGCTTCGCAAGAAGCACGAAGCGCGCGGCAAGCTGTTCGTGCGCGAGCGCATCGACGCGTTGCTCGATCCGGGCACGCCGTTCCTCGAATTGTCTCCGCTCGCCGCGCACGGCATGTACGACGGCGCGGCGCCGTGCGCGGGCCTCGTCACCGGCGTGGGCGTGGTGAGTGGCCGCGAGTGCATGATCGTCGCAAACGATGCGACGGTGAAGGGCGGCACGTACTTTCCGATGACCGTGAAGAAGCACGTGCGTGCACAGGAAATCGCACTGGAGAATCGCCTGCCGTGCGTGTATCTCGTCGACTCGGGCGGCGCGTTCCTCCCGCTGCAAGCCGACGTGTTCCCGGATCGCGACCACTTCGGGCGGATCTTCTACAACCAG